>NZ_JBVVPP010000009.1:0-88784 GCF_055811315.1 Bradyrhizobium sp. MI1.4
TGGGCCGCGTCAATAGCCCCCGACCCTAATCATGTACCGCTTAATTATTTGCGGCAATCACAACGTGCCGCTGTCGTTTTCTACGCCCTGGGGGGGGGGGGGGGGGGGGGGCCCCCCCCCGCGCGCCCCCACGGGCGAGGGGTTTCTCTCTGCGAGAGACACTGCTCCTGAATTTGCGGATGCAACCCCTCATCCGGCGCTTCGCGCCACCTTCTCCCACAAGGGGAGAAGGAAAAACGCCTAATCCCCCTTCACGAATTTCGCGAATGCATCCGCATGGTCCGGGTGCCAGCGTGACAACGGCGGGCGGTTCTCCACGATGTCGCCGGCGGCCCACAGCATGCGCTTTTCATCGAGCGCGCGCGGGACGTCGTTGTCCGGGCACAGAATGTAGAAATCCCCGGCCTCCAGCCGCGCCAACATGAAATTCACGGTCTGCTCGGCCGTCCAGGCGCCGGCCGGCTTCTCTGTGCGGCCCTTCGCGGTAAGGCCCGTAAAGACGAAGCCGGGAATCAGCAGATGCGCGGTGATGCGGCAACCCGCAGTGTTGCGCAGGTCGTGCTGGAGCGCTTCCGTAAAAGCTTTCACGCCTGCCTTGGAGACGTTGTAGGCGGGATCGCCGGGCGGGGTGGTGATGCCCTGCTTCGACCCGGTGTTGATGATGAGCCCCGCCCTGCCGCGCGCGATCATGTTGGGCGCGAAGATGCGCGAGCCGTTGATGATGCCCCACATGTTGACGCCGATGATGCGCTGCCAGTTGTCGGGTTCGCCGAACAGCGTGCTGCCGGGCTGGATGCCCGCATTGTTCATGAGGATGTCGGTGCCGCCGAAGCGCTCGTGGACGGCGCGCTCCAGTTCCATCACGCTCTCGGCCTTGCTGACGTCAATCGCGAAGGTCATCACATGTGCGGCGGACGTGAGGGATGAGAGTCTTGTCGCGGCGTCCGCCAGCCGCGCCTGATCCACATCGGCGATACACACCTTCACGCCGTTTCGCGCGAAGGCTGCGGCGGCGGCGAATCCGATGCCGGACGCGCCACCGGTGATCACGGCAACATTGTCTTTGATGATCGCGGGATGTGGCATGGATCGGTCTCCGGGGAGGGGCTCGGTCGTGCTATAACATGGCACTCGCGCGACCCCGCACAAGTCGGCATGGGAGGTGTTCGTTCCGCGCCGACTCTACGCCTCTACTTTACGCCTGTCCGGCATCGCAGTAGTCTATCGACCAACGATCCCACCCAGATCGAACCAATCAATCATTGACAGGGAGTTCAGCCATGGCTGTGTCGCAGGCTATTCCGATCACGCGCCATCCATTCGCCAACGGATCCTACAAGCAGATGCTGATCGACGGGAAGTGGGTCGATGCTGCCTCAGGCAAGCGCTTCGAGACCCACAACCCCGCGACCGGCGAACTGCTCGCAACAGTGGCCGAGGGCGACAAGGAAGATATCGATCGCGCAGTTGCTGCCGCTCGCCGCGCCTTCGAAGGGCCCTGGAGCAAGGTCAAGCCGTTCGAGCGGCAGAATCTGCTCCTGAAGCTTGCCGACCTCGTCGAGAAGAATTTCGACGAATTGTCGCAGCTCGACACGCTCGACATGGGCGCGCCGCTCAGCCGTACCCGTGCCTATCGCCTGCGCGCCGTCGGCATGCTGCGCTATTATGCCGGCCAGTCCACCGCGATCCATGGCGAGACCATCGAGAACTCGCTGCCCGGCGAAATCTTCTCCTACACGCTGAAGGAGCCGATCGGCGTCGTCGGCGCCATCATTCCCTGGAACGGTCCCTTGACTGCGACGATCTGGAAGATCGGTCCGGCGATCGCGACCGGCTGCACCGTCGTGCTCAAACCGGCCGAAGAAGCGCCGCTGACCTCGCTGCGCATCGCCGAGCTCGCGATGGAAGCGGGCGTTCCGCCCGGCGTCATCAACGTCGTGCCTGGCTATGGCGAGACTGCGGGCGCGGCGCTTGCCGCACACCACGACGTCGACAAGGTTGCCTTCACCGGCTCGCATGTCACGGGCCAGTCGATCATCCGCGCCTCGGCCGGCAACCTCAAGCGCGTCTCGCTCGAGCTCGGCGGCAAGTCGCCGGACATCGTGTTCGCGGATGCCGATCTCGATGCGGCCGTGCCGGGCGCTGCGATGGCGGTGTTCGCCAATTCGGGACAGATCTGCAGCGCCGGCACCCGGCTTTTCGTCGAGCAGTCGATCTATGAGGAGTTCGTCGGCCGCGTGGCCGAGTTCGGCAAGAAACTGCAGGTCGGCAACGGCCTCGATCCCAACACCCAGATCGGACCGCTGGTGTCCGAGCAACAGCTCGAGCGCGTCACCAGCTATCTCGACATCGGCCAAAAGGAAGGCGCGCGGGCGCTTGCCGGCGGTGGCCGCGTCACCGAAGGCGCGCTTGCAAAAGGCTTCTTCGTCTCGCCGACAGTGTTCGCGGGCGTCCAGGACAATATGCGCATCGCGCAGGAGGAGATCTTTGGTCCCGTCATTTCGGCGATCGCGTTCAAGGACATGGACGAGCTGGTCAAGCGCGCCAACGCCACCACGTTCGGTCTCGGCTCGGGCCTGTGGACGCGGGACGTCAGCAAGGCGCATGCGGTCGCGAAGAGGCTCCGTGCCGGTTCGGTGTGGGTGAACTGCTACCAGGCGATGGACCCGGCCGTGCCCTTCGGCGGCTACAAGATGAGCGGCTACGGCCGCGAATCCGGCAAGCAGCACGTCGAGGAATATCTCAACGTGAAGGCGGTGTGGATCAAGACGGCGTAACACTGGTCTTTCCCGCGTTCCGCGGGAGGGAATATCTGCTTTTGCAGGGGCGGCGCCTTCTCTCGGTAGCCGCCCCTCGCTAAATGATGCGCATCCTTCCTTCGCCATTCGAGGCCAGCATGAAATTCGAGGCGTTGTTTCAACCGTTGCAGGTCGGTCCGTACACGCTCGCGCATCGCGTCGCGATGGCGCCGTTGACGCGCATGAGGGCCGAGCGCGAGAGCTTTTCGCCGCGGCCGCTCAACGCCGAATATTACGGCCAGCGCGCCACCCAAGGCGGCCTGCTCATCGCCGAGGCCTCGCCCGTGCTCTCGCACGGCCGCGGTAATCCAGCGACGCCCGGCATCTATTCGGAGACGCAGATCGCGGGCTGGCGCAAGGTGGTCGACGCCGTGCACGCCAAGGGCGGCATCATCTTTCTCCAGCTCTGGCACGTCGGCCGCGTCTCGCATTCCTCCTTCCACGGCGGGGAGCTGCCGGTCTCGGCCTCCGCGATCCCGATCAAGGCCGAAGGCATGAAGGCGATGACTGCCGACGGCAAGATCTCCAACTATGAGACGCCGCGCGCGCTGGACACGGATGAAGTCAAGGGCATCGTCGAAGCCTTCAGGCAGGGTGCGAAGAACGCGCTGGCCGCCGGCTTCGACGGGGTCGAGATCCACGGCGCCAACGGCTATCTGCTCGAGCAATTCCTGCAATCACGCAGCAACCAGCGCACCGATCAATATGGCGGTTCGATCGAGAACCGCGCGCGGCTTCTGCTCGAAGTGACCGAGGCCGCGATCGACGTCTGGGGCGCGGGCCGCGTCGGCGTGCGGCTGTCGCCCCACGGCATCGCCAATGATTCCGGCGAGCCCGATCCGATGCCGCTCTACACGCACGTGGTCAACGCGCTCGACAAGCTCGGTCTTGCCTATCTGCATTTCATCGAACCGCGCTCCAGCGGCTCGGGGCGCGCCGAAGTCAACTGGCAGAACGTGCCGTCGGCGATGCTGCTGTTCCGCCCGCTCTACAGCGGCGTGCTGATGACCGCCGGCGGATTTACCGGCGAGACCGCGAACGCCGCCATTGCGGAGGGGCATGCTGACATCATCGCCTTCGGCCGCATCTTCATCTCCAACCCCGATCTGCCGCTCCGCCTGCAGCACGATTACCCTCTCACGCCGTATAACCGTGCGACGTTTTACGGTGGCGAGGAGAAGGGTTATACGGATTATCCCGCGTACGACGAACTGACGCCGGTCTGACACTGCTGTAGCCCGGATGAGCAAAGCGATATCCGGGGTTCACTCAAGCTCTGGTCTCCCCGGATGTCGCTTCGCTCATCCGGGCTACAGAGTTATTGTGTTGCCCCGACTGACACCACGACTCCGCCATTGCGAGCGCAGCGAAGCAATCCAGACTGCCTCGGCGGAAAGACTCTGAATTGCTTCGCTGCGCTCGCAATGACGAGAGGAGAGACAATGGCCAAAGCCGCAGCCGCCGCAGGTATAGCCACCGGCCAGTGCCTCTGCGGCAGGGTTACCTTCGAGATCGACGTTCCCGCACGCTGGGCCTGGCACGATCACTCCGCCGCCAGCCGTCGCGCCCACGGCGCCGCCTATGCAACCTATGTCGGAAGCTGGAAGAAGCGGTTTCGCATCACCGCAGGTAAGACGGCGCTGACGCGCTACGAGGACAAGGCAACGAAGACCGCGCGCAGCTTCTGCGCGCATTGCGGCACGCCGATCGCATATGAGCGCCCGCGCGGGCCGCATATGGTCAACATCCCCCGTGCGCTGTTTAGGGAACGCACCGGCCGCCAGCCGCTCTATCACGTCGCGATCGAAGAGCTGCAGGAATGGACCTATACCGGCGAGCCGCTGGTGCCGCTGAAAGGCTTTCCCGGTGTGGTCTGGCAGCGCTCGAAAAAAAAGAAGCGGGCGAGCGGCGAGGATCCGTTCGAGTTGGGGCGCGAGGAGATGTAGCGCTGTCCCACGCAACGCAGCCATGACCGCGCTTCCTTGCGCGCCTCCCGCGATTTCGGCCATCATGCTTTTTGCCTTGCGGCAACGTCCGCCTCTGGAGGAAACATGAAGAACAAGATCACCGGCCGCTCCGCCTTTCTCGCGTTGCTCAAGGACGAGGGCATCACGCATCTGTTCGGCAATCCCGGCACCACCGAGCTGCCGATCATGCATGCGCTGAAGGATCACCCTGACCTCGCCTATGTGATGGCGATGCAGGAGAGCCTGGTGGTGGCGATCGCGGATGGCTATAGCCGCGCCTCCGGAAAGCTGGTCGCCTGCAACGTCCATGTCGCGCCCGGCCTCGGCAACGCGATGGGCTCGCTCTACAACGCCCAGTTCACGGGCACGCCGATGATCCTGACCGCGGGCCAGCAGGAGCAGGGCCACGGACTGATGGAGCCGGTGCTGTATGGGCCGCTGGTGCGCATGGCCGAGCCGCTGGTGAAATGGGCGGTCGAGGTGACGCGGCTCGAGGATCTGCCGCGCATCGTGCGCCGCGCCGCAAAAGTCGCAACCACCCCGCCGACCGGGCCGGTGTTCATTTCATTGCCCGGCGATATCCTCAACAGCGAGGCAGGGATCGATCTCGGTCGCTCCACCCGCATTGACGCTCGCACAAGGCCATCGGATGAGGCACTGAAGGCGTTCGCCGCCCGACTGCTCAGGGCCGAGCGTCCCGTGATCGTCACCATGGACGAAGTGGTCAAGAGCGATGCGCTGATGGAGGCCGCCGAACTCGCAGAACTACTCGGCGCGGCTGCCTACCAATCCTCGACGCCCTATGGCTCGCACTTCCTCTCGGAGAGCCCGAGCTTCGTCGGCACGCTGGCACGTGTCCAGAAAGTCGCGCGCGACACGCTTGCGCCCTTCGACCTCTTGATCGCGCTCGGCGGCGATCCCTTGCGGATGTCGGTCTACAGCGAGGTCGACGCGCTGCCGGAGGGCCTTGGCATCGTGCAGATCGGCCTCGGCGATTGGGAGATCGCCAAGAACTACGGGGCTGAGATCGCGCTGAAGGCGGATTTGAAGGAAACGCTGCGCGCGCTGATCCCGGTGTTGAAGGAGATGGGCGGCGCTGCCCTGGCGAGCCGCGCGAAGCAACGGCTGACCGAACTCGCGCCGAGGAACTGGACCGCGCGGCGCACCGCGCTGGTCGAGCAGATCGGCAAGGCCGCGGACCGCAGCCCCATCGATCCGGACTGGCTGGTGCTGCAAATGGTCGAGGCCATGCCCGCTAATGCCATCCTCGTGGACGAAGGCCTCACCTCGAGCCGCCAGATCACGGCCTTGCGTGCGCACCGCGATCGCTTCGGCTATCACGGCCTTGCCTCCGGCGGCATCGGCTGGGGCCTGCCGGCCTCCGTCGGCGCCAGCATCGCCAATCCCGATCGCCCGGTGGTCTGCTTCTCCGGCGACGGCAGCGCGATGTATTCGATCCAGTCGCTGTGGACAGCGGCGCATCACAAGCTGCCGCTCAATGTGGTCATTGCCAACAATGGCGGCTACCGCATCATCAAGCAGCGCCTGCTCGCCTTCCACGGCGACGACAATTACGTCGGCATGGATTTTGTCGATCCGCCGGTGGATTTCGCGGGCGTGGCTAAGGCGCTGGGATGTGAGGCAATCAAAGTCAGCGATCCCCGAGAGTTGAAGGCGACGCTGGCGTCGGCGTTTGGCCGGCCGGGGACGAAACTGATCGAGGTGATGGTGGACGGGAAGCTGTAGGGCAGCGTCACCTGCGGCATTGGTGCCGCCACATTATCAGTCGTGATCACCCGCGAAGGCGGGTGATCCAGTATTCCAGAGGCGGCGGTGATTGAGTCGAGACGTTGCGGCGTACTGGATGCCCCGGTCAAGCCGGGGCATGACAGCGTACCTAGCGGCGCTACCCCTTTCTCCCCACTCTGAACCCTGCCGCCGGATGCGGCGCACCTAGCCGCGCCCGCCCCTCGCCGAACAGCTTCTCGCGTAGCGTGCCCTGCGCGTACTCCGCCTTGTACCGCCCGCGTCGCGTCAGCTCCGGCACCAGCATGTCGGCGATGTCCTCGAAATCGCCGGGCGAGATCGCGAAGGCGACGTTGAGGCCGTCGACATCGGTCGCCTCGAACCACGCCTCGATCTTGTCCGCGACCATTTCCGGCGTGCCGACCACGACGGGACCTGCGCCGCCGACGCCGACATGCTCGATGACGTCGCGCACGGTCCAGACGCGATCGGGATCGGCGCGGGTGACGTTATCGAGTGCGCTGCGGCCGGCATCGTTCTGAACATGGCGCACCTGCTGATCGAGCTCGTAGCCGGAGAAGTCGATTCCGGTCCATCCCGACATCAGCGCCAGCGCGCCTTCCGGGCTGATGTGGCGGCGATAGTCGGCATATTTTTCGTTCGCTTCGGCTTCCGTCCGCCCGAGGATGATCGTCATCATCGAGAACATCAGGATTTCCGCCGGATTGCGGCCGAACGCGGCGGCCTCCTGACGGATCGCCGATACGCGCGGCGCGATCACCTTGGCTGACGGCCCCGACATGAACACGCATTCGGCGTGCCGTGCCGCGAACTGCCGTCCGCGCGGCGAGGTGCCGGCCTGATACAGCACGGGCGTCCGCTGCGGCGACGGTTCGCTCAGGTGGATGGTGTTGTTGATGCGGTAGTTCGCGCCCTCGTGGTTGACGCGACGGACCTTTGTGGGATCGGTGAAGATGCCGCGCGTGCGGTCGCGCAGCACGGCGTCGTCCTCCCAACTCCCTTCCCAGAGCTTGTAGACGACCTCCATATATTCGTCCGCGATCTCGTAGCGGTCGTCGTGCCCGATCTGCTTGTCCTTGCCGGCGCCGCGCGCGGCGCTGTCGAGATAGCCGGTGACGACGTTCCAGCCGATACGCCCCTCGGTGAGATGATCGAGCGTCGACATCCGCCGCGCGAACGGATAGGGCGGCTCGAAGGAGAGATTGCTGGTGACGCCGAAGCCGAGATTCTGCGTCACGGCGGCCATTGCCGACAGCAGCAGCAGCGGATCGTTCGAGGGCGACTGGGCTGCGTTGCGCAAGGCTGCGTCAGGACTGTTGCCGTAGACGTCATAGACGCCGAGCACGTCGGCCAGGAACAGTCCGTCGAAACGGCCGCGCTCCAGCGTTCTGGCAAGATCGATCCAATAGGGCAGGCGGTTATATTCGGCAGTGCGGTCGCGCGGATGGGTCCACAAGCCCGGTGATTGGTGCGCGACGCAATTCATCGCAAATGCATTGAGCCTGATCTGCTTGGCCATGATGGTCCCCCGGCGCCCTGTACCGGGCGCTCTTCGAATGATAGAGCTGCGCCCGAACTTGGCGAAGTTCTTGCATATAGCGCGACGTTGGCAAGGCCAAAATCAGCGGCGCTGCCGCGCTTGGCAAGCCAATCTCAAGAGAGCAAGAACGAAATCCCAAGACTATCGAAGTCCCCGCCACTTTCGGAGGCCTGCCCGTATCGGGTATGCTCCTTCGCCTCGCAACCTAAAAAAGAAAATAATGACCAGAGCCGATGCCATCGCCCGCGCCCGTGACGATTTTCAATCGGGCGCGTTCCTCGCCGAACTCGACCGCCGCGTCGCCTACCAGACCGAGAGCCAGAATCCGAACCGGAGCGTCGAGCTGCGCGCCTATCTGGAACAGGAGATGGTGCCCGCTTTTGCCGCGCTCGATTTCGAAAGCCGGATGATCGAATCTCCCAGCGGCAAGGCGCCGTTCCTGTTCGCCGAACATCACGAAAGTGAGGCGGCGCCGACCGTGCTGATCTACGGCCATGGCGACGTCGTCGACGGGATGGAAGGCGAGTGGCGCGACGGCCGCGATCCCTGGCGCACCACGGTTTCGGGCACGCGTCTCTACGGTCGCGGCACCGCCGACAACAAGGGCCAGCACAGCATCAACATGGCGGCACTCCGCGCGGTGCGCGAGGCCCGCGGCGGCAAGCTCGGCTTCAACGCCAAGTTCATCCTCGAGATGGGCGAGGAGATCGGCTCGCCGGATCTCGGCAAGGTCTGCGATCTCAATCGCGATGCACTCAAGGCCGATCTGTTCGTGGCCTCCGACGGGCCGCGCCTGTCCGCCGACCGTCCGACCCTATTCCTCGGCTGCCGTGGCGGCATCCGCATTCATCTCGATGTGAACGTTCGCGACGGCGGTCATCACTCCGGCAATTGGGGCGGTGTGCTCGCCAACCCCGCGACCATTCTGGTCAACGCGATCTCGACGCTGGTCGACGGCCACGGTCGCCTTCAGCTGGACGCGCTGAAGCCGCCGCGCCTCACCAACCAGATCCGAAGCTATCTTGCGGACGTGCAGGTGGTGCCGACCGAGGACGAGCCGGCGTTGGCCGAGAACTGGGGCGAGGAGGGTCTTTCGGCGGCCGAGCGGCTCTATGCCTGGAACACGCTCGAAGTGCTGGCGATGTCGTCGGGAAACATCGAGAAGCCGGCCAACGCCATTCCCGGCCACGCCAATGCCGTGCTGCAACTGCGCTTCGTGGTCGGCACCAAGGTCGACGGCCTGATCGAAGCCGTCCGTGCGCATCTGGTCGAAAGGGGTTTTCCGATGGTCGAAGTGCGGGCCGCACAGAGCTTCGCGGCATCGCGCACCGATTTCGACAGCCCCTGGATCGCATGGGCGGCGAATTCGGTGAAGGAGACCACCGGCAAAGTGCCGGCGGTGCTGCCGAATTTCGGCGGCTCGCTGCCCAATGACGTGTTTTCCGAGATATTGGGCCTGCCGACGATCTGGGTGCCGCACTCCTATCCCGGCTGCTCCCAGCATGCGCCCAATGAGCACATCCTGCTGCCATTGACCGAAGAGGCCTTGACGGTGATGGCCGGCCTGTTCTGGGATCTCGGGGAATTGCCAAGCCCGCTAACAAGCCCGCTAACGCGCCCGCCCGCCGGCCTGAGCCGTTAACCGGAGCCGCGATCCAGCCAAAAGTCACATTCTATTCCAACCCAATTTGTGCTTGCATCCCGCCGGCATCATCCTGAAAGGGGACCAAAACGTGAAACATTTCCGTAGCATCGGCCTCGCGCTCGCCGCGACCTTCGCCGTCGGCCAGGCCGGGGCCGAGGAGCTGACCGGCACGCTCAAGAACATCAAGGACACCGGCGCCATTACGCTCGGCTTCCGCGACTCCTCGATCCCGTTCTCTTATCTCGACGACAACCAGAAGCCCATCGGCTACGCGATGGACATCTGCTACAAGATCGTCGACGCCGTGAAGAAGGAGCTCAAGCTCGACAAGCTCGAGGTCAAGCTCAATCCGGTGACCTCGGCGACCCGGATCCCGCTGATGGCGAACGGCACCATCGATCTCGAATGCGGCTCGACCACCAACAATGCCGAGCGCCAGAAGCAGGTTGCCTTCACCAACACCCATTATTTGACGGCCAGCCGCTACGTCTTCAAGAAGTCGAGTGGCCTGAAGGCGATTGACGACCTCAAGGGAAAATCGGTGGTTTCCACTGCCGGCACCACCAACATCAAACAGCTCACCGAGGCCAATGTTGCAAAAAGCCTCGGCGCAAACATCATTCCGGCCAAGGACCACGCCGAGGCCTTCCTGATGGTCGAGACCGACCGTGCGGTCGCCTTCGTGATGGATGATATCCTGCTCGCGAGCCTCGTTGCCGGCTCGAAGTCGCCCGATGACTACGTCATCTCCAAGGACGCGTTCTCCAAGCCTGAGCCCTACGGCATCATGCTGCGCAAGGACGACGCGGCCTTCAAGAAGGTCGTCGACGCGGCGACCGCTGCGCTCTACACCTCCGGCGAGGGCCAGAAGATCTACGACAAGTGGTTCACGCAGAAGATCCCGCCGAAGGGCCTCAATCTCAACACGCCGATCTCGGCCGAGCTGAAGAACGAGTTTGCCAAGCCGACGGACTCGCCAAACCCGGACGATTATAAGTAAGCTATAACCTCGATCTTTCGATCGGGATCGTGTCCGGCCATCTTGACTCCAGGATGGCCGGACATTTGCATAGGCGCCAGGACATCGATGACTGGCGCGTTCGCGCGGGGGACACGTGAACTACAACTGGAACTGGGGAATCTTTTTCCAGCCGAACCCGATGGGGACCGGCACCTATCTCGACATGCTGTTGTCGGGCCTGGTGCTGACCCTCAAGACGGGTGCGCTCGCCTGGATCATCGCGCTGATCACCGGATCGATCGTCGGCGTGATGCGCACACTGCCGTCGAAGGGAGCGTACTGGTTCGGCTTTGCCTATGTTGAATTCTTCCGCAACATGCCGCTGCTGGTGCAGCTCTTCCTGTGGTTTTTCGTGCTGCCGGAAGTGTTGCCAAGGTCCGCGGGATTGTGGCTGAAACAACTGCCGAACGCGCCGTTCTGGACGGCCGCGATTGGCATCGGGTTCTTCATGTCGGCGCGCGTCGCCGTGCAGTTGCAGGCCGGCATCGGATCGCTGCCGCGCGGGCAGAAGATGGCGGCGACCGCACTCGGCCTGACGACCCTGCAGGCTTATCGCTACATCCTGCTGCCGATGGCTTTTCGCATCATCCTGCCGCCGCTGACGTCCGAGTTCCTCAACACCATCAAGAACACGGCTGTGGCCATCACCATTGGTTTGCTCGAACTGACCGGCCAGGCGCGCTCGATGCAGGAATTCTCGTTCCAGGTGTTCGAGGCCTTCACCGCTGCGACCATCCTCTATCTCCTCGTCAACGCCGTCGTCGTGACCGCGATGCGCTTCCTCGAGCGCTGGGTCGCGATCCCCGGCTACATCACGGGGAAGTAGCGCCATGTTCAGCAATTTTGATTTCGGGGTCATCATCCGCACGCTGCCCTATCTATTCTATGAGGGCATGACGTTCACGCTGATGCTGACCGGGCTTGCTGCACTCGGCGGCCTCGTCTTCGGCACAGCGATCGCGCTGATGCGGCTGTCCGGCTACAAGGTGCTGGGCCGCATCGCGGGCGTCTATGTCGACTTCATGCGCTCGCTGCCGCTGGTGCTGGTGATCTTCTGGTTCTACTTCCTGGTGCCCTATATCGGGCAATGGGTAACTGGCGCGTCGCGTCCGATCAGTGTCGGCGCGTTCGCGTCCTCGCTCATCACCTTCATCATGTTCGAGGCCGCGTACTTCTCCGAGATCATGCGTGCCGGCATCCAGTCGATCTCGCGCGGCCAGCCGGCCGCAGCCAACGCGCTCGGCCTGACCTACGCCCAGACCATGCGCTACGTCGTGCTGCCGCAGGCCTTCCGCAACATGCTGCCGGTCCTGATCACGCAGACCATCGTGCTGTTCCAGGACACCTCACTGGTCTATGTGCTGTCGATCACCGATTTCCTCGGTGCGGCAAGCAAGGTCGCGCAGCGCGACGGCCGTCTGGTCGAAATGTATCTATTCGCAGCGATCGTCTACTTCACCATCTCCTGTATCGCGTCCTTCGGCGTTCGCCGCCTGCAGGCGCGCATCGCCATCATTCGATAGAGTTTGCCATGATCGAGATCAGCCACGTCGACAAATGGTACAGCCCGGCCTTCCAGGTGCTGACCGACTGCACCACCAGCGTCGCCAAGGGCGAGGTGGTCGTGGTCTGCGGTCCGTCGGGATCAGGCAAGTCGACGCTGATCAAATGCGTCAACGCGCTGGAGCCGTTCCAGAAAGGCGACATCAGCGTCGATGGCACCAAGGTCAACGACCCCAGGACCAATCTGCCCAAGCTGCGCGCGCGGGTCGGCATGGTGTTCCAGCACTTCGAGCTGTTCCCGCATCTGAAGATCATCGACAATCTCTGCCTCGCGCAGCAGAAGGTGCTCGACCGGTCGCGCGACAAGGCGGTGGCGAAAGGCATGCAGCTGCTGGAGCGGGTCGGCCTGAAGGAACAGGCGCAAAAATTTCCCGCGAACCTGTCCGGCGGCCAGCAGCAGCGCGTGGCGATCGCCCGCGCGCTCGCGATGGATCCCATCGTCATGCTGTTCGACGAGCCGACCTCGGCGCTCGACCCCGAAATGGTGAGCGAGGTGCTCGACGTCATGGTAGACCTCGCCCATGAGGGCATGACCATGATGGTCGTGACGCACGAGATGGGCTTTGCCCGCAAGGTCGCCAACCGCGTGATCTTCATGGACCGCGGCGAGATCGTCGAGGACGCCCCGAAGGACGATTTCTTCGGCAAGCCCCGCAGCGACCGCGCGCAGAAGTTCTTGTCGAAGATTCTGTCGCATTGATCCCACTGTCATTCCGCGACGTGCCTCCTGGCGCTGGTCGGGAATGACGGGTTGAGGGTTTCGTGGCACCGACAAATCCCTTATACCAGCGGGTAATCCCTATTCCCGCCAGGAGACCTGCCTTGGATCCGATCGCCTATGTCAACGGCTCATTCGTCCCGCTTTCGGACGCCAAAATTTCGGTCCTCGATCGCGGCTTCCTGTTCGCCGACGGCATCTATGAGGTCTCGGCCGTGCTCGACGGCAAGTTGGTCGACAATGCCTCGCATCTGGCGCGGCTGGAGCGCTCGGTCGGCGAGATCAAGCTGAGGCTCCCGGAGACGGTCGAGCGCATCACCGAGATCCAGCAGGAGCTGATTGCACGCAACAAGGTCGAGAACGGCCTCGTCTATCTCCAGGTCACCCGCGGCGCCGACAAGGGCCGCGACTTCGCCTTCCCCAAGGGCGACGTCAAGTCGAGCCTGGTGATGTTCACGTCGGAGAAGGACATCATCAACGCCGCCTCGGCCAAGACCGGCATCAATGTGATCACCGTGCCCGACATCCGCTGGGAGCGGCGTGACATCAAGAGCGTAGCATTGCTGGCGCAAGTGCTGGCAAAGCAGGCCGCGGCCGAAGCCGGTGCGGGCGAAGCCTGGATGCTGGAAGACGGTTACGTCACCGAAGGCGGTTCGTCTTCAGCGTTCATCCTGACCCAGGACGACGTCATCGTGACCCGCAAGAACTCCAACGCGATCCTGCCGGGCTGCACCCGCAAGGCGGTGGTGGCGCTGGCGGAAGAGCGTCAGCTCCGCGTCGAAGAGCGTTCCTTCACGGTCGCCGAGGCGCTCGCCGCCAAGGAAGCCTTCGCCACCTCGGCGTCGCTGTTCGTCCAGCCGGTGGTTGCGATCGACGGCAAGAAGGTCGGCGACGGCAAGCCCGGCCCGATGGCCATGCGGCTGCGCGAGATCTACGTGGAGTTCGCGAAGGCGACGGCGGTTTAAGCTACCCACCGCCGTCATCGCCCGGCTTGACCGGGCGATCCAGTAGTCCGTGACGGAGTGCTGGACTCGAGAAGCCGCGGCGTACTGGATGCCCCGGTTAAGCCGGGGCGTGACAGGCGAATGTATTGAGGCAGTTTGGCCTCATGCGTCAGCACCTCACGCCACCGACGCCTTCACCTTCACCGGATGAACCGCACGGAACGCGATCGCTAGCCTGTTCCAGGCATTGATGGCGCCGATCAGCATGGTCAGGTTCACCGTCTCCGCATCGGAGAATTGCGCGCGGACCTGCTCGTAGACGTCATCAGGCACGTGCGTCTCGGCGATCAGCGTCACTGATTCCGTCCAGGCCAGCGCGGCGCGCTCGCGGTCGGTGTAGAGCGGCGATTCGCGCCAGGCGTTGAGCAGATAGATGCGCTGCTCGGTCTCGCCGCGCTTGCGGGCGTCCTCGGTGTGCATGTTGATGCAGAAGGCGCAGCCGTTGATCTGCGACGCGCGGATCTTGACGAGCTCGATCAGCGATTTCTCGAGGCCCGTCGACTGGATCTGCTCTTCCAGTGCCATCAGCGCCTTCATCGTGTCGGGTGCGGCCTGGTAGAAATTCATGCGGGGTTTCATGGTCGTTCTCCTTGCTTGCTGGGTCGATGTCAGTGGGCGCCGCCGGCCGAGGCGTGGCCGGCCTTCTTCAGGAAGAGGGTGGCGATCAGCGCGACGATCAGTGCCACGCCGAGCAGATAGAAGGTGTCGCTGAAGGCGAGGATATAGGCCTGCTTCTGCACGATATGGCCGATCGCAACATAGGCGCGATGCAACGCGTCCGCCCGGTCGAGAATGCCGTGATTGACGAAGTATTGGGTGAGCTGTTCCAGCCGCGTCCGCGTCGCCTGCTCGAACAGCGAGACTGACTGCATCAGCACGTTGGAGTGATACTGCTCGCGCTTGGTCAGCAGCGTCTGCAACAGCGCGATGCCGACGGCGCCGCCGAGGTTGCGCATCATGTTGAACAGGCCGGAGGCCGAGCCCGCGTTCTCCGGTTCGATGCCTGAGGTCGCCACCGCAGACAGCGGCGCCATCACCAGCGCCTGGCCGATCGCACGAACCACATTGGGCCAGAGCAATTGATCGGCGGCATAGTTGCCGGTCATGTAGATGTTCATGAAGTTGGAGGCCGCGAACAGGACGAAGCCGGCGCCGATGATGAGCCGCGCATCGAGCTTCTGCATCAAACGCGGCACCAGCGGGATCAGCAAGAGCTGCGGCAGGCCGGTCCAGGCCAGCACCATGCCGATCTGCTCGGCATTATAGCCTTGGATGCGGGCCAGATATTGCGGCAGGATGAACACAGAACCGTAGAGCGCGATTCCCAGCAGGAAATTCGCAAGCATGCCGAAGCCGAAATTGCGGCGGACCAGCAGGCGCAGGTTGAGGAGGGGCTTCGTCACGGTCAGCTCGATGATCAGGAAGGCGGTCAGCGCCACGGCCGCGATGACGGACAGCTTGACGATGAAGGGCGAGCCGAACCAGTCGTCCTTATTGCCTTCCTCGAGCACGGTCTGCAGCGCCGACAGTCCGATCGCCATGGCGATGATGCCGGCCCAGTCGCCGTCGCGCAGTAGTGCCAGCTTCATCGGCTTTGCATCGAGGGCGTACCAGAGCATGCCGACCATGATCCCGCCCGGGATGACATTGACGTAGAAGATGTACTGCCAGCCAAAATTTTCGGTGAGATAGCCGCCGATGGTCGGGCCGATCGCGGGCGCGAACGTCGCCGACAGCGCGAACAGCGCAAGGCCGACCGGCTGCTTTCCGCGCGGCAGCAATGTGATGATGAGCGTGAACGCCATCGGAATCAGCACGCCGCCGGTAAACCCTTGCACCGCCCGCAGCACGATCATCTGCGGCAGGTCTTGCGCCAACGCACAGGCGGCCGACAGAACCAGGAACAGGACCGCGTTGGTGAGCAGATAGATGCGGATCGAGAACACCTGCGCCAGCCAGCCCGACAGCGGGATCACCACGATCTCCGCGATCAGATAAGAGGTCGAGATCCAGCCGCCATCGTCGATGCCGGCGCCGATCGCGCCCTGGATGTCGGCGAGCGAAGCATTGACGATCTGGATGTTCAGCACCGCCATGAAGGCGCCGAGTGTCGCGCCGATCACGGCAATCCAGGTTTTGGTCGAAACCACCGGCGTGGCGGCCGCGGCCGGAGCAGGAATGCTGGTGGCGGAAGTGGCGTTCAGGGCGGGTTGGAGCGTGCTCATGAAGGGCCTCGTCTCGGGTACGGAGACAGGATGCATCAGGCGGATGGCTTCGATCATCGGGAAGCGTGGGAAGGATCATCCGGCAGGACTTGATATTGCTGCCGGAGCCGGCCTTTAGCCTCCGTTGGGTCGCGTCGCATTGTCGGCGAGGCGCTTGGCCGTCTCGCGCTCGGCCATGACGGCCTGTTTGGTGTCGATAGTCGGCGCCGCGGACATGCCGGGGCGCAGCAGCCCGGTCAGGCTGTGGTCGTCGAGCACGATCTTCACCGGCACCCGTTGCACGATCTTGGTGAAATTGCCGGTGGCGTTGTCGGGCGGCAGCAGCGCGAACTCAAGTCCGCTGGCCGGCGACAGGCTGTCGACATGGCCGCGCAGGGTCTGGTTACGGAAACTGTCGACGTGCAGCTCGACCGGCTGGCCGGCGCGGACATGAGTGAGCTGCGTCTCCTTGAAATTCGCCACGACATAGACTGCATCGAGCGGCACCACCGCCATCAATTGCGTGCCGGCTTGCACGAACTGTCCCACGCGCAGTGAGCGGGCGCCGACCGTGCCGTCGACCGGCGCGGCAATCTCGGTGTAGGAGAGATTCAGGGTCGCCTGCTCCGCGACCGCGCGCGCGTGCTCGAGTTGGGCCATGGCCTGCGCGCGCTGGGTGGTGAGCACGTCGATCTTGCGTTGCGCGGCCACGAGCCCCGACCTGGCATGTTGCAGTTGCGCGTTGCTGGCGCGCAACGCGGCGTCCGTCTGTTGTGCGCGCTGAATCGTGCCTGAGCCCGATTTCATCAAATCGTCGTAGCGGGCGCGCTCCTCCTGCGCAAATTTCAGATTCGCGTCCGCAGCAGCAACATCGGCCGTGCTCTGCTCGATGATCGGCTGCTGGAGTTCGAGCTGGGCGTCGAGGTTGCGCACCGACGCTTCCGCCGCGGCGACATCGGCGCGGGCCTGGTCGAGCGCCGCCTTGAAGTCGCGGTCGTCGATCTTCGCCAGCAGCTGGCCCGCTTTGACCTTTTCGTTGTCACTGACCAGCACCTTGGCGATGTAGCCCGAGACTTTTGGCGCGACGATCGTGGAGTCGGCCTTCACATAGGCGTCGTCGGTTGTCTCGAGATAACGGCCATTGACCCAGTAGTCGTGTCCGTAATGGACAATCGCTGCTGTGCCCGCGAGGAACGCGAGCGCCAACGCCGCCCGCCGAACCATATTCCGGGTCGGACCACGCACCGGCGCCGGCTGAGAAGCTTGCAGTATCTCAGTCGCTTGCTGGAAGTTTTCGGTGCGGGGCATCTCGGACATGGCAGTCTCCTATCGGGTCGTTGGGACTATCGGTCTTCTTCGCTCGATCGATAATCGACGAAATACCGGAAGGATTATCCGCTGAGAGTGGATAGTCCGGGAATCCCGCCTTCGCGTATGGTCTACCGAGCCGAAGGTGCGACTGCCCCAGAGCGATTGCCGCCTCTGTCGAGGGATTGCGGCCAACCCATCCGCCATCCGCGCGCGAGCCGATCCGACGGATAATCGGACAGAATTCCTTGCGATTATCGACCAAGAGCGGATAATCAGTCGGCATGGACCGATTGACGAGCCTCGAAGTCTTTAGCCGGGTGGTCGAGACCGGCGGCTTCTCTGCAGCAGCCCGCAAGCTCAACATGTCGACCACCATGGTGAGCAATCACGTCCAGGCGCTGGAAGACCGGCTCGGGGTGAGGCTGCTTCAGCGCACCACGCGTAAGGTCAATCTCACCGAGATCGGCAAGGCCTACTACGACCGCTGCATCCAGATCCTCGCCGATATCGAACAGGCCGACGATATCGCGAGCGAATTGCAGTCGGTGCCCCGCGGCACGCTACGGATCCACGTCGCCACGCACATGGTGCCGTTCGTCGCGCCCGTGGTGGCGAAGCTCCTGTCGGCGTATCCAGAGCTCAAGATCGATCTGCGCATGGGCGAAGCCGACATCGACCTCATCGAAGAAGGCTACGATGTTGCCCTGCGCATGACCGCGCCGCCGGATTCGAGCCTGATCGTCCGCAGCCTTGCCACCTGGCGTCACGTGCTGTGCTGCTCGCACGACTATCTCGACAAGCACGGTCGCGTGCAGAAGCTCGATGAGCTCACCACGCACAATTGCGGGCGCCATTTGAACTATCCGTTCGGCGACGATTGGCGCTTTTTCGATCGCAAGGGCGCGCCGGCATCGGTACGCATCTCCGGCAGCTTCGTCACCAACAGCGGTGAGGCCTTGCGGAAGGTGGCGCTGGAAGGCGCTGCCGTCTGCCTGATGGCCGGCTTTCTCGTTCGGGACGATCTCGAAGCCGGTCGGCTCGTTCGCCTGCTGCCCGAGTACCGGCCGGTCGAGATGTCGATGAACGCCGTCTATCCGCACCGGCATCATCTGTCGGCGAAGGTCAGGACCTTCATCGACATGCTCGTGCATCACAGCGCCGAGCAGCAGAAGCTGATCAATCCGTATTCATGAGTGGCGCGGCGGCGGCAATCGCCCGAACACGGCGTCGAGTGCCATGCCGATCGCAAGCAGGCGGCGATCGCTGCCCGCGGGGCCGTCCAATTCAAGCCCGATCGGCAGTTTGCTCCGGGTGCCGAGCGCGATTGGAATCTGGATGCCGGGAATGCCGGCATTGCTGCCGGGATCGGTGTTCTGGATGAACAGGGCGAAATTCTCCAGGCTGCTGGAATCGGGATTGGAGGCAATGGCCACGCGCAGCGTGGTCGGGAAGGCGATGGCATCGAGCCGGTTGTCGGCGAAAGTCCTGCTGTAGAGCGCCTGAAGCGCGGGGCGCGCTGTGTTGATCGCGGCGTCGTAGATCGGCTTGGCGTCAACCAGCGTGCCATCGGGGGCGGGCAGTTTGCGCGGGATCACCAGCCCATCATAGGTGCCCTTCACGTCTGCGCTGGATATCTCCGCTGCCAGCGCCACGATGCTGAGGCCGGTACCGGTGTGTCTAAGATAGGCGACCATGTCGTCATAGGCCTCATACAGCACGACGGGAAAGCTTACCTGGCCGTTGAGTTCGGCGAGCAGAGGCATCTCGATTTCGATGACGGTGACGCCCTGCGCCTTCATTTTCGAGACGGCCGCCTGGAATGCGGCGTCCGTGTCGGCGTCGAGATTGGTCAGTGTGGCTTTCACGATGCCGATCCGTACCTGGTTCAGATCGGCCGGCGCGATAGTATCGCCGCCCGTAATGACGCGGTCGAGCAGTGCGACATCCGCTATGGTCGCGGCCATGGGACCCGCGGTGTCGCGGGTGTGCGAGAGCGGTGCGATGCCGTCTTGCGGATAGCGGCCGATCGTCGGACGCAGCGAGGCGCAGCCGTTCAGCGCAGCCGGCACCCGGACCGATCCGCCGGTATCGGTGCCGAGCCCGCCTGCCACGATGCGCGCGCCAATCGCGGTACCGGTCCCGGAGGAGGAGCCGCCCGCGATCAGGGCGCGGTCATAGGCGTTGCGCACGCCGAACTCCGCGCCGGTCTTGAATGCGGTGTTGTAGCCGGAGATGCCGAAGGCGAGCTCGTGCATGCTGGTCTTGCCGATGATGACCGCGCCCGCCGCACGCAGCTTTGCGACCACCGGCGCGTCGCCCCTCGGAACGTAATGTTTCAGCGCTGGCGTTCCCGCGCTGCACGGGAGCCCCGCGACCTCGATATTGTCCTTGATCACGATGGGAACGCCGCCGAGCGGCTTGTCCTTGTTGTCGTTCGCGTCGAATGCGGCCGCAGCCTTCAGGGCGCCGGCCTCGTCCAGGGTGACGAAGGCATTCAGATCGGCATTGGCCGTGGCGCGGGCGAGAGCTTCCGTCGTGAGCGCGGTGCTCGTGATTTTTCCGGCGCGGAGGTCGGCCACAGCCTGGGTCAGGGTCAACTGGTCGAAATCCATGAGGCGTCACCTCGTTGCAGGAGCGCCATCAGGGCGCGCCTCGGCTCCAGAGGCTGAAGCCTCGTCGGCGCCCCGTCAACCGTAGGCGCGCATCTTTGCAGGTGATGGGGCGTCGAGCTCGGCGAACAGCCGCTCGACCTCGGCCTTCACCTTCCCGATCGCGGCGTCCTTAACCGGCCCGTAGCCCCGGATATCCATCGGCGCTTTTGCAATGGCGACCAGACTTGGCAGATGCGCCGCCTCGAGCCCGCCGAGCAGCCGTTTGATGGTGCCGTCGTACCAGGTGATCAGTTCCCGCTCGGCGCGCCGTTCCGCCGTGTAGCCGAACGGGTCGAACGGCGTCCCGCGCAATCCCTTCAATCGCGCCAGCATGGCGAGCGGCATCTGGATCCACTGTCCGAAGGCGCGCTTGCGCGGACGTCCGCGGGCGTCGCGCTTCGACGGCAGGAACGGCGGGGCGAGGTGATATTGGATGCTGAAGTCGCCGTCGAATTCGCCTTTCAACTCGTCGAGGAAGCCGCTCTGCATGTGCAGGCGCGCCACCTCGTACTCATCCTTGTACGCCATCAGCTTGAACAGGGCGTGCGCGACCGCCTGGGTCAATGCCTCGCTATTCAGGCTGGCTTCGGCATGGCGAACACTTGCAACGCGCTCTCGATAGCGCGCTGCGTAGGCATCGTTCTGATAAGCCGTGAGGAAGTCGGCGCGGCGGTCGATCAGCTGGTCGAGCGTCTCGGCCTTCGGCGCTTCGTCCACCTTCGGCAAGAAGTCGGGATCGGCGGCTGCAATCCGGCCCCAGGCGAAAGCCTGCTTGTTGCTTTCGACCCCGACGCCGTTGAGCTCGATCGCGCGCAACAGCGCCGACAGCGAGACCGGCAGCAGCCCGCGCTGCCAGGCAAAGCCCAGCATGACGATATTGGCATAGACGGCATCGCCGAGCAGGCGCTCGGCCAGCGCATTGGCGTTGATGGTGTCGAGATTGCCGTCGCCGATCACCTGGCCGATCGCACGCAGGCGGGCGGGTGAGGCGAGATCGGCGTCACGGAAGCGGACGACGTCGCCGGTCGGCATCTCCGCGGTGTTGACCGCGGCGCGCGTACCTTTTCGATAGGTGCCGGACGCCTTCGGCGAGGAGCTGACGACGAGGTCGCAGCCGATCAGCGCATCGGCCGCGCCCTGGTCGATACGGACCTGGTGCAATGCGTCGGGGGATGCGGCCAACCGGATGTAGCTCAGCACCGGCCCGAATTTCTGCGCAAAGCCGGTAAAATCCAGCACCGAGACACCGTTTCCTTCGAGGTGGGCCGCCATGCCGATCAGCGCGCCGACCGTGATCACGCCGGTGCCGCCGACGCCGGTGACGAGCAGATCATAGGGACGGTCGAGCGTTGCGGGCCCGGGCAGGGGAAGCGTGGCCGCGTGGCCGACCGCGTCGATCCGGCTCGCGCCCTTCTTCCGGCGCCTCGCGCCCTCGACGGTGACGAAGCTCGGGCAGAACCCGTTGAGGCAGGAAAAGTCCTTGTTGCAGGATGAGAGGTTGATCCGGCGCTTCCGGCCGAACGGCGTCTCCTTGGGCTCGACGCTGAGGCAGTTGGATTCGACCGAGCAGTCGCCGCAGCCTTCGCAGACGAGATCGTTGATATAGGCGAAGCGTTTGGGATCGATCATCTGTCCACGCTTGCGGCGACGCCGTTTCTCTGTCGCGCAGGTCTGCTGATAGATCAGCACCGAGACGCCGGGAATATCGCGCAGCTCGCGCTGCACGCTGTCCATCTTCTCGCGCGGATGGAGGGACACGCCGACCGGAAGATCGCCTGGCGGAAATTGCGCCGGATCGTCCGACACCAGCGCGATGCGCGCAACGCCCTCGGCGCGGACGCTGTGCGCGATAGCGTGGACGCTGATTGGGCCGTCGACGGGTTGGCCGCCGGTCATCGCCACGGCATCGTTGAACAGGATCTTGTAGGTGATGTTGGCCTTGGCGGCGATCGCCTGCCGGATCGCCATCGAACCCGAATGATAATAGGTGCCTTCGCCCAGATTCTGGAACACGTGCTTGTTGCCGGTGAAGCGTGACGAGGCGGCCCAATTCACGCCTTCGCCTCCCATCTGGATCAGGGACGATGTCTCGCGGTCCATCCAGCTGGCCATGAAATGACAGCCGATGCCGGCCAGCGCCTTCGAACCCTCGGGCACTTTCGTCGATGTATTGTGCGGGCAGCCCGAGCAGAAATAGGGCGTACGCGTCGCACCGCTGACGTTGATCGTGCGCGAGGCCTCAGGCATCAAGCCGGCTGCGCGTGCGGCGAGATTGAGGCCTGGGAACATCGGATCGAGACGGCGTGCGAGCACCCCAGCGAGCGCACGCGGTGACAATTCGCCGATCCAGGAGATCAGCCGCGCCCCTTGCTCGTCATGCTTACCGACCATGCGCTCGGGTTTTTCGCCCGGATAATCGTAAAAATATTCCTTGAACTGGCTTTCGATGATGCCGCGCTTCTCCTCGACGACAAGGATCTCGCGCTTGCCCCTCACGAACGCCATCGCGTCATGCAGCGCCAGCGGCCAGACCATGCCGACCTTGTAGATGTCGATGCCGATGCTGCGGCAGTCCGCTTCGTCGAGACCCATCAGCCGCAGCGCTTCCATCAGATCGAGATGGGCCTTGCCCGTGGTGACGATGCCGTAGGTGGCGTCCGGGATGTCGTAGATGTGACGATCGATCGGATTAGCCTTTGCGAAGGCGTAGACCGCGTGCTTCTTCGCCTCCAGCCGCTCCTCGATCTGCGGGCCGGGCAGATCGGGCCAGCGATAGTGCAGGCCGCCGGGTGGCGGCGTGAAGTCTGGCGGGTGGAAGGCCCGCGGTGGGCGCAGCGCGACGGACGCGCCGGATTCCACGATCTCAGAGATCGCCTTGAAGCCGACCCACATGCCGGTGAAGCGGCTCAGCGCGTAGCCATATTCACCGAATTCGAGATATTCGCTGACGCTTGCGGGGTGGAGCGTCGGCATGAACCAGCTCATGAAGGCGACGTCGGACTGGTGCGGCATCGAGGACGAGACGCAGCCATGGTCGTCGCCGGCGACCACCAGAACGCCGCCATGCGGTGAGGAGCCGTAGGCGTTGCCGTGTTTCAGCGCATCGCCGGAGCGATCGACGCCGGGGCCCTTGCCGTACCAGAGACCGAACACGCCATCGACCTCGCGGTCGGCTTGCGTCTCGACCTGTTGTGAGCCGAGCACGGCGGTCGCGGCAAGATCTTCGTTCACTGCGGGGAGGAATTCGATGCGGTCCCGCTTCAGTCGCTCGTGGATGCGCCACAGCTCGAGGTCGATCCCGCCGAGTGGCGAGCCGCGATAGCCTGAGATGAAGCCCGCCGTGTTCAGCCCCGCGGCACGGTCGCGCCGCACCTGGTCGAGCGCGATGCGGACGATGGCCTGCGTGCCGGTGAGGAAGACGCGGCCCCGTTCGCGATCGTAGCGGTCGGAAAGCTCGTAAGGATCGAGAGACGAAATGGCGTCCATGCGGACCTCCCCACGGCATCCTTGCCGGATGGGAGAAGAGTAAGCCTGGGCAACTGGTAGGTCTTACCTTTCTTTCCGAATAGCGTACCTATTATGGTAGAGTTATCCAAAACGATCTACGGGAAGGTAGATTAATCCATTTTGGTGGTTTCCATGATCGAAGACCAGGACGCGCGGATTCTCGCCTATCTTCAGAAGGACGGCCGCGCCACCAACCAGCAGCTCGCCGACGCAGTCGGCATGTCGACTTCGGCATGCTGGCGCCGGGTGCGCGCGCTGGAGGAGAGCGGTGCCATCCGGGGCTATGCGGCCCTGGTCGCGCGCGAGCAGGCCGGCTTTGCGATGTCCGCGATCCTCCACGTCTCGCTGGAACGGCACGACGCAAAATTCGTCGACGAGTTCGTCGCGCGGGTGACCACGCGGCGTGAGGTGCTGGAGTGCTTTGCGACCACGGGCGATGCCGATTACCATTTGCGTGTCGTCGTGCAGGATATGGCGGCGTACAACAGATTCCTCGACGACTTCATGTTCCGCATTCCCGGCATCCGCTATGTCAGAAGCAACGTGGTGCTGAAGGAGATCAAGACGGGCGTCGCGCTGCCGTTTTGAGAGGCAGCGCTTACGCCGCCTCTTCCTGCCTGCGCCGAAACAGTTGGCGCAGCGACAGCGCGTGCAGCAGGATCGAGCTTGGCACGACGAAGGCGGGCGTCAGCACATTCGGAAAGGTGTCTAAGGCCATGCTCGGGCCGTTCGAAATGATCAGCTGCAATGCGCCGGGCGACATCATCATCCCCAAGCCGATCGCGACGGCGAAATCGGCGAGGCCGAACAGGTTCCAGAGGATGGCTGCCTTTCGCCCCTCAGCCGTTCCGGTCGCGAGCGCGAGCGCTGCCGGCACGGCGAAAAGGCCGGTCAGCACATCGCCGGTTCCTGCCGGCAATGCAAACAAGCCCGGCAGCACCCCACGCATCCAGTAGGCGAGCCATTGGCTGCCAAAGATGCGATAGAGCTGAAGCGCGATCAACCACGTCGGCGGCGTTGCATCGAGCAATTGTCCCACTCGCTTTGACAGCAGCAGCACCGGAGCGCCGAGGATGACCGGCAACAGGATCGCGGCTGGAAGCAACGGCAAGGCGGAGGCGCCCGCGCGAAATGCACCGTTGATGGCCGCGGTCCAGGCGACTGTGGCCCACAGCGTCAAAGGCACCATGAGGACGAGCCAGGTTGCCTGGCGCTGTCCTGGTGTCAGGTCAGTGTTTCCAAGGCCGAGCCACAGACCAAGTGCGATGAGCCCATGCGTCATCAGCCGAACGCCCAGGGCCGGAATGCCGCTCTCCGGAAGTGCCGGCACCGCGTAGATCAACCAGGTCCAGAGTATCGTGAACAGGACGGCCGACATTAGGCTGAGCCGCACGGGACGCGGAGCAATTTCGGCGGCGGAAACGGCATCGCTGTTCATCGGCATTCCTTCCTCAGAGGCTATCCCGCGCATCGACGCAAGCCATCTCGGCTGGCATGTCGGATTGCGGCCCGGGCGCAGTATCATGCTGCCTGCTTGTCCGATCCGGGCCTCAGCAGGATCGTGAAGACGAGGACGTGGCTGACCAGCAGCAGAGGTACATAAAGGGCGGGGATATAGATGCCGGCGCCGAACAGGCCGGGATTCTGGATCCTCACGCCCATGTAGTACGCATTCAGGAGATCCAGCGTACCCCAGACGTTGAATGTCCAGACGATCGGGATGGCGATCGACCATCGCCAGGACAGCGCCGCCATTGAAATGAGTGCGAGAGTGGCGGCGACGAGATCTCCCCATCCAACTTCGCTGGCGAAGTCCGGGCTCAATTCCGAGGACACGAACCCGGCAACCATGAAGTTCATCCCTAGGAACCTGAACGCATGGAAAGCCGCGAGAAGCCGCAAGGCGTCGTGACGCGGCATGGCGCCGACCGCCGGCCAAACGTAGGTGATGGCCACCACCGCGCTTGTCAGGAAGGCGCCGGCGACGCTGAGGACGAACGGAAGGTTGAAGCTCGATGGCACGTCGGATGTCCTTATGAATGTCAGGATAGTCGAGGTCGAAGCTCGGCATCGATGGACGCTTAGGGCTTGGCCATGAGCAGGCGAAGCGGCATGAGCGGGCCGACCGCGATGTATTCATGCTCGATGAGGTCCTGCCTGGCGAGCGGCAAGCCATCCATGATCGCATGCGCTTCGGCATCATTCTTGGCATCCAGCACGAACACGGCGCCGCGCCCGTCGGAACGCGAATACCATTCGCGGACCTTTCCGTTGAGATAGAGCTGCACGGTCTGCCTGATTTCATCGGGCATGACGGCCATGATTTGCTCGCGCGTGATGCCCGCTTTCACGGTCAGGATGACCATGACCCCGGTGGTCGCGGGTGACGGCGCTTGTGCTTGCGCAAGGGATGGATCGGTCATGGCGGTAATACCTGTCAGTGTGAGGGCGTGCCAGGGCGGCGTTGCGGATTGCCTTCATCGGTTTCGGTCTCCGGTGCGGCTCATTTGCAATCCGGATGTATGGCCGCTTTCCGCGGGCGACTATTCGCGATAATGTTGATGGGCTATGAAGCAGAACTTCACAGTCAGGCAGGGAGCGCTCGACGGCGTGGAGGCGTTCCTCAGCGTTGCCCAGCACCGCAGTTTCCGCCGGGCGGCCGCTGAACTCGGGGTAACGCCTTCGGCTATCAGTCAGGCGGTTCGCGCGCTCGAGGCGCGCGTCGGCGCCGCGCTCTTCATCCGTACGACCCGCAGCGTCGGTCTGACCGAAGCCGGCGAAAGATTTTTCGCGCGCGCAAGACCGGCGTTCGAAGAACTCATCGCGGCAAGCGGGGCGGCGCGTGAGCTCGGACGGCGACCGGCCGGGCTCCTGCGCCTCACCGTACCGCGCTCGGTCGTGCCGATCCTGCTCGAGCCGCTGATCGCCTCGTTCTGCCAGACCTATCCAGAGATCGAGGTGGAGCTTGCCGCGAGCGAAGAGATGATCGATCTAGCGGCCGGAGGCTTTGATGCCGGCATCAGGATGGGGCAGTTCATCGCCCCAGACATGATCGCCGTGCGGCTGACCAAGCCGCTCCCGCTCATCGTCGTCGGCAGCCCCACTTACCTCGCGCGTGCCGGTCGGCCCGAGCATCCGGACGACCTGCGTACGCACGCTTGTTTGCGATTGCGGCGGTCGAGCGGCGCGCTCGCATCATGGTCGCTCGACGACGGCGGCCGTTCGATCGAGATTGCGGTATCAGGACCTTTCATCGCCTACGATTTCCCCACGATGCTGGGGGCAGCAATCGAAGGTGTGGGTCTTGCGCAAGTGCCCGCACCATTGGCCACAGGCGCCATAGCGACGGGAAAACTCGCCCGCGTGCTGGAGCAATTCGCGCCGATGACACCGGGGGTCTTCCTCTACTATCCCGGCCACCGGCAAATCATGCCGAAACTGCGGGCGTTTATCGACCATGTGAAGGGCCACTCAGGCGCCACGAGTTGATCACCGCTCTTCCCGCACGAACCTGTTCCGCAGCGTGCCGACACCGGTGATGTCGATCTCCACGACGTCGCCGTGCTTGATATCAGGCGAGGCACCATCCGTGCCCATCCAGATCACATCGCCCGGCCATAGCGTAAAATACTTGGTCAGCTCGACTAGGAACGGCACCACGCCAAAGATCATGTCGTTGGTGTGGAAGCGGTTGGTCTCCTTGCCGTTGACCCGGACGATCGTTTCCATCTTGTCGAGGTCGGCCTCGGTCTCGATCCACGGGCCCATCGGCTTGAACGTGTCGGCGTTCTTCGACCGCCACAGGCTGCGGTCGGCCTTCTGCCAGCTTCGTTCGCTGACGTCGTTGCCGATGGTGTAGCCGAAGACGCAATCCATCGCATTCTGATTGGTGAGATGCTTCACCTTCTTGCCGATGACGACAACGAGTTCGCCTTCGTAGTGGATCTTGTCCGTCGCAAAGGACGGGATCGCGACGTCCTCGTCATGCGCAATCAGCGCGTTTTGCGCGCGATAGCCGATCTCGGGGCGGTCGGGGACAGCAGGCACTTCGCCGCGCTTGTCGGCGGCTTCCTTCAGATGCTTGAGGTAATTCAAGCCGACGCAGTAGAAGGTGCGCGGAATCAGCGGCAGTTCGATCTTGACCTGCGAGAGCTGATACGTGCGCGAGGTGCGTTGCCATTCTCCGAAGGGATCGCCCTCGATCGCGATGACCTGGTCACCCTCGACGATCCCCCAGGACGTCTTGTTCGCAGCGGTGAATTTCAGCCAGCGCATGCCGTGTCTCCGTTGTTATTCCGCGGCATCGCGCGGCTGCACTTTCCAGTCGCCGGCTGCCGGGCGCTTGAGCCCGAGATTTTCCCGCAGCGTCTTGCCGCGATACTCCTTCTGGAACAATCCGCGCCGCTGCAATTCCGGGACGATATGTTGCACGAAATCGGCATAGGAGCCGGGCACATAGGTCGCGGCGATGACAAAACCGTCGCAGCCGCGCTCGACGAACATTTCTTCGAGCTTGTCCGCGATCTCCTTGGGACCGCCGACCATCGCATCCTGGACCTGACCGCGGCCGGAGAAGGTGACGAAGTCGCGCGCGCTCGGATTGCTTTTGCCGGAGTTCTTGAGCACGCCGTCGCGGATGCCCAGAATGCCCTGCATGCTCTTCAACTCCTCAGTCGTCAGCGGCTCGTCGAGATCCTTGGAGGCGAAGTCGTAGTTGAGCGCTTCGGCCAGCAGCGACAGCGCATCGATCTGCAGCGGCAGCTTGTTGATCAACGCCATCTTGTCTTCGGCCTCAGCTTTGGTCGCGGCGCAGACTGGTGTCGTCAGGTTGCAGAGGAACATCGCCTCCGGATCCCGACCGGCTTTCGCGGCCTCGTTACGCACCGCCGCATAGCCTTCCTTGGCGGCGGCGAGGTTGCGCGCGGCGGTGAAGATCACCTCACCCCATCGTCCTGCAAAGCGCTGGCCGCGGCCGGACGCGCCGGCCTGGATGATCACGGGATGGCCCTGGTCGGAGCGGGGCACCGTGAAGGGACCGCGGGACTTGTAGAATGGGCCCTTGTGATCGAGCCGCTTCACCTTGGCCGGATCGGCAAAGCGGCCGCTCGTCTTGTCCATGATGAGCGCGCCGTCTTCCCAGGTGTCCCAATGGCCGAGAACGATCTCCATGAATTCGTCGGCGCGGTCATAGCGGGCGTCGTGCTCGGGATGAGAATCCCGGCCCATGTTGAAGGCCTCGCCGTCATTGAGCGAGGTCACGACGTTCCATCCGGCGCGTCCGCCCGACATCAGGTCGAGCGTTGCGAAGCGGCGGGCGATGTCGAAGGGCTCGAAATAAGTCGTCGAGCCGGTCGCACCCAACCCGAGCTTCTCCGTCACCATGCCCATCGTCGTCAGCACGATCAGGGGATCCATCTTCACGCAGCGGATGCCGTATTCGACGGTGTGGGCGTGATCGTTGCCGTAGCGGTCCGGCATCGCCAGCCGGTCGTCGAAGAAGGCCATGTGGAACTTGCCGGCTTCGAGGATTTTGGCGATCTCCTGATAATAGTCCGCCGACATCGAATCGTCGCGCGAGTCCGGATGTCGCCACGAGCTCGGCAAATTCGTGCAGTTCTGGGCCTGAAGGAAGCCGACCAGTACCATCTGCCGCGTCATGCTGCTGTTCTCCGAATTGCGTCAGGCCGAAATCCGTCAGGCCAGGTCGAGGACCGTGTCGAGCCTGTACTCGCGCGCCAGCGCGCGCAGTTTTTCCCAGGTCGCATCCTCGATCTCGATGCCGTCGCGCAGGCGCTGCTGCTCACGCAAGCCCTCGATCTCACCGGGATAGAACACGCCCTTGCTGCCCTCGGAGGGCGGGGTCGATTTGAGATAGTGTGCGAACTCGGCGACCTCGCGCTTGAAATCCTGCAGCGGGCGAAACGCGGCGACGTTGAACACGGCCATGAAGCAGCCGTCATTGTGCCGGCCCGTGGGCTCGACGCCGAAACCGAGGCCGGTGAGCAGGCCGCACAGGACCTCGACCATTGCGGCGAGGCCGCTGCCCTTGTAGCCCTCGGTGCCGCCGAGCGGCAGCAGCGCGCCGCCCTTGCGATACTGGGTTGGATCGGTAGTGTGCCGTCCCTCGGCATCGATGATCCACCCCGGCGGGATTTCCTCGCCGCGGGCGACCGCGAGCTGGATCTTGCCGGCCGCGACCGCAGAGGTCGCCATGTCCAGGTAGAACGGCGCATCGAGGTCGGACGGCACCGCGATCGAGATCGGATTGGTGCCGAGCCGTGCCTCCTTGCCGCCGAATGGCGCCACATGCTTCGGCGAACGGCCGGAATCCGCCGTTGCGATCCCGATCATGCCTTCGCGCATTGCCATCAGCGGATAGGCGGCGAGGCGGCCGACATGGCTTTGCCGGAACACGGTGCAGGCGGCGACATTCGCCGTCTTCGCTTTCTCGATCGTCAGCGCCATCGCCTTGGCGTTGACGTGGAAGCCAAAACCCCACTGGCCGTCGATCACGGTCGTCGTCGGCGATTCCCGGACGATGGTCCATCTGGCGCCGGGCACGATGTGGCCGGCCTTGATCCGGTCAACATAGGTGGGAATGGCGATCACGCCGTGGGAATCGTGGCCGGCGAGATTGGCGTTGACGCAGCCGTTTGCGACCGCGTCGGCCTCTTCCTCGGAAGCCCCGGCAACCCGAAGCAGCGCTGCGCTGATGCGCGTGAGGCGGTCGGCATGGACGATCGGCATGGCGCTTCCCCGGCATGGTGCCCTTAACAGGCTGCTTGTTGGGAGCCATGGTCTCAAAGCGCGGCTGCGATATCAATCTCCTGTAAACCAATACAGGGCTGCAAATTCGCAGCGAGCAGGGCCGTCGGGCGAAGATTCGTCCCGCGCGGTGGCATTTTCGACAGATTGGCGCAGGTCGTTCGCAGCTCGTTCACTTTGATCGACGGTTTGCAGCGCGCAATAACGACCACTTAGGCGATCGCCGGTCATAACGTCATCCGGGAAAAAAAGGCAGAAATGCCCGGGAGCTGAGATCGTGCCGACGACACTCGCGCGCACCTTTGCGGCGTTGAGCGCCATCAACGAAGCGATCCTCTACGCGAAATCGCCGGATGAGCTGTACCAGAAGGTCTGCGACGCCGGGTTTGCGAGTGGAGACTTCATGGCCGTGGCCGTGTTCCTTGTGGAGCCGGATGGCCATAAGCTTCGCTTTGCCGCTGGTCGCGGCGATGACGTGGCGCGGCTGAGCGCGATCGAGATCACCACGCAGGCTGGCACGCCGGAAGGCTTGGGCGTGGGCGGCGAGGCGTTCCGCAGCCAGAAGCTCTGCATCAGCAACGATTTCCTGAACGATCCGCGTTCGCTGGCATGGCGCAACGGCGCGGTGGCGGCGAGTGTCGGCGCGGCCGCGGCGCTACCCCTGGTCTGCATGGGACGCAGTATTGGGGTGTTGTATGTTACGCGGTCGGGCGCCGGCTCGCTCGACGAGGCGATGGTCTCGTTGTTCGAGCGGATGTCGGCCAATATCTCTCACGCGCTGGAGAGCTTCGCGACCGAGGGAGCCCGCCTGGATGGCGAGCGGGCAGTGCGGCGGCTCAACCGCATGTTCGGCGCGCTCAGTGCGACGAACGAAGCAATTCTGCAAGCCAGCACTGAGCTGGACTTGTACCAGCGGGTCTGCGACGCCGCTGTTTATAGCGGCAAATCGCTTGCCACTTTCGTTCTGCTGCACGAGCCGGATTCCGAATGGCTGACGCCGGTGGCAGCGACCGGACATAATCTGGATCTGATCAGACAGTCGCGCTACTCGATTGATCCGGAGAGTCCCTACGGCAAGGGCATCTCCGGCGAGGTGTTCCGGACCCAGCAAGCGATCGTCGAGGACGACCTCGTCAATCGCACCAAGGGGACCACCTGGGAGCAGGCCAACGTCAATGCCGGCGCCGTCGCCTGCGTGGCTGCTCCCTTGATCAAGCGTGGCACCAGCATCGGCGTGCTGTTTTTCTTCGTGAGCAAAGCCTGGGCGAAAGACGAAGGCATCGTCGCATTGTTGCTGCGCATGACCGAAAACGTGTGCTTTGCGCTCGAGAACTTCGACCGCGACAAGGAGAAGGCCCAGATCGCCTTGGAGGAGGATCGGCTGGCGCGTATGTACGCAGCGCTAAGCGCGACGAACGAAGCCATTCTGCGGGCAAGGTCGCGCAGCGAACTGTTGGATCTGGTTTGCGAAGCCACGGTGCACGGCGCCAAGTTCGCCTCGACCTCCATTGCATTGCTTGACCGCGATGCGGGACTGCTTCGTGTTGTTGCGTCCTTCGGACCGAACGCCGAGGAAGTGCGATCCTTCAGGCTGTCGGTCAGCGACAAGGAGCCGGAAGGACGAGGGCTGACCGGCACCGCGTTCCGGACGCGGCGGCCCTGTATCAGCAACGACGTCCTGGCAGACGCCCGCCTCAAGCCTTGGCACGCCAGCGCGCGTCGCAATGGCATTAGGTCCTCAACCGCGATGCCGCTATTCAACGGCGACAGCGTCGAAGGCGTATTCCTGTTCAATTCGCCCGAGTGCGGCACTTTCACGGACGAATTCGTCGAGCTATTGCGCAAGCTCCAGGCCAATGTCGCCTTCGCGTTGGAGAACTTCGACCGTGCCGACGAGAAGGCGAAGGCCGACAGGCAGCGTGACAGGTTGAGCGGCATGTTCGAGGCGCTGAGCGCGACGAACGAGGCAATCATGCGCGCCAAGACGCGCGAGGAGCTGTTCGAAGGGGCGTGCCAGGCAGCCGTGCTCGGCGGCGTATTCGCCTCGGCGACAATCGGCATTATGGACGACCAGCGTGAACTCGTTCGCGTGGTTGCCGTGAAGGGGCGCCTCCAGGAGCGGATGGTGGGACGCACCTGCTTTGTTTCCGCCGACCATCCTGAGGGTCGCGGAATCATAGGGATGTCGCTGCGGACCCGCGGGCCCAGCGTCATCAACGACTATCTCCACGACCTCCGAGCGGCGCATTGGCACTCTAAGGCGATCGAAGATGGAACGCGAGCGGCTGCCAGCTTCCCGCTGCTGCGCGCCGGCCAGGAGCCGATCGGCATTCTGCTTTTCCTCGCGCCGGAAGAGAATACGTTCACACCCGATATGGTCGAGTTGCTCGGGCGCCTCGCCGAGAACGTGTCATTTGCACTCGATAATTTCGATCGCGCCGAGGAAAAGGCCCGCAACGAGGCGCGGACGGAGCGTTTGGCTCGCATGTTCGCGGCGCTGAGCGCGACCAACGAGGCGATCATGCGGGCGAAGTCGCGCGCCGAACTGTTCGACCTCGTCTGTCTCGCCGCATCGAACGGCGCCAAGTTCACCTCGACCACCATTGCGCTGGCGAGGGTCGATAGCGATCAGCTGGAGATCGTGTCGAGCGCCGGACCGTCGTCTGACACCACGCGCAATGTCCGCCTATCAATCGACCCCGAGCGCCCCGAGGGGCGCGGAATGAGCGGCACGGCGTTCCGCACCCGCCAGCCCTGCATCAGCAACGACTATCTCAATGACGATCGCGTTCGCGCCTTTCATTCCATTGTCCGCAACGACGGCGCGCGGTCGGGCGCGGCTTTTCCCCTCGTCGCACACGATCGGGCCGTCGGCGTCATGATCTACATGTCGACCGAGCCCGGCACCTTCACGGCCGAGTTCGTCGAGCTGTTGCAGCGCCTCGCCGACAACGTCTCCTTCGCGATGGAGAATTTCGACCGGGCCGACGAGAAAAACCAGGCCGACGAGCGAATCGAATACCTCGCTTCGCACGACAGCCTGACCGACCTGCCGAACCGCGAGACCTTCAACGGGTTGCTGCATGAGGCGATCGACGAGGCGCAGCGCCACGATCAGCGCTTTGCGGTGCTGTTCATCGACCTCGATCGTTTCAAGGTCATCAATGATTCGCTGGGCCACGAGGCCGGCGATCTGCTCCTGCTCGAAGTGGCCAACCGGCTGCGTGGTGCGCTGCGCGCAACCGACGTCGTGGCGCGGCTCGGCGGCGACGAGTTCGTGGTGATCCTCGATCAATGCGGCGAGATCGATGACGTCCAGCGCATCGCGACCGGGCTGTTGACGGCGCTTGCGGAGCCCATGGAGCTAGCGGGGCACGAGTGCCACACCACGGCCTCGATCGGTATCGCGATGTATCCGACCAACGGCTCCGACGTGCAGACGCTGACCAAGAACGCCGACATGGCGATGTATCTCGCCAAGGAAGACGGCAAGAACGGCTATCGCTTCTTCTCCAAGGAAGTGAAGACGCAGTCGATCGAGCGGCTGTCGTTGGAGAGTGCGCTGCGCCGGGCGCTGGAGCGGAATCAGTTCACTTTGAACTACCAGCCCAAGCTGGACATGGAGACCGGCCAGATCACGGGCGTGGAAGCCCTGCTGCGCTGGACGCACCCCGATCTGGGCAGCATCTCGCCGGCGCAGTTCATTCCGCTCGCGGAGGAGACCGGATTGATCGTGCCGATCGGCCGCTGGGTGGTAAAGGAGGCCTGCGCGCAGGCCATGGCCTGGCAGCGCCGCGGCCTGTTGCCGGTGTCGATGGCGGTCAACCTGTCACCGCGGCAGTTTGTCGACGAGCATCTGTTGCAGGACGTCGACGAGGCGCTGGCCGCCAGCGGCATGTCGCCCGTGCTGCTCCAGTTGGAGGTCACTGAGAGCATGATGATGCGCAACGTCGGGCGTGCGCTCAAGGTGCTCGACGCGATCCAGAGCCGCGGCATCCGCCTTGCCATCGACGACTTCGGCACCGGCTATTCGTCGATGTCGCTGATGAAGCATTTTCCGATCGACACCATCAAGATCGACCGCTCCTTCGTGCGCGATTTGCCACAGGATCTGGAAGACCAGGCGATCGCGCAGGCGATCATCAGCATGGGCAAGGCGCTCGGCATGACCGTGGTGGCGGAAGGCGTCGAGAATGCCGAACAGGAGGCATTCCTGCGCGCCCATGGCTGCGACGAGATGCAGGGCTTCCTGATCTCCAAGCCGCTGCCGGCGCGGCAGATGGCCGAGCTGCTGCAGCCCATGGAGCTGCCCTACGCGCCGCCGCTCCAGCCGGAGCCGGACCATGCCGCCACCGCGGCCGCGGCGCTACGGTTGAAAAGCGCTGTCGTCTGACGGCTGCGGGTGCAGCTCGCGGGCGTCGTCTTCCTTGATTTCCGCCTTGCGCGGAAAATCATCCGGCCAGGTCGGCGAGGTTTGCTTGGCGAACAGGGCGAGCAGGGCGTGCGCGCCTTCGGCAAAGCTCGAGTCGTGGCTCAGACCGAGTTCAGAACACCACGCGTGTGGCATCGGCTCGTGCGTGTCGAGCACGGCCATCGCCGGACCCCACCACCAGGCCGGCGCCGGCGATCGTTCGTGCTCCGGCACGGCATGCCAGAGGACGAGCTCGCCCATCATGCGCTCGAATTGCAGGCTTGCGGCCTGATGCATTCGTTCCGTGCTCCCTTGGGTCGCGCCTGAAAGCAGGCCGATGCGCGGACTCGATCGTGGCCTTCGCTGTGAAAAGCTGGCTCGCACTATTGGCTGAGCCGACTGTGCCGCTTGTGTCGGCGGCCATACAAAACACGCGGCGGCCGGGAAAGTTGCCGACACCGACTGTGACAGTCTCTTTAGCGGCTTATGAGCCCGGCCCGCAAGGCGCAATACCGGCGCCGCTGGCGTTGAAATAGCGCAGGCGGGGCTGGCAACCGGCGGCGATCATGTCGTCGTCTACTCAGCGATTATTAAAGGGCCGATTGCGGCTGAACAGCAGATAGATTGCGCGTGGGTTGGTGGTTAAATAGCGCCAGAACAGGCGGCGGGGCTCGAGCAAGGTGCGCCAGGCCCATTCCAGCCCGATCTTCTGCATCCATCGCGGCGCGCGGGCGCGGCTTCCCGACAAGAAGTTGAACAGGCCGCCGGATGTCTTGATGACGCCGACATTGGTGAGATGCGGGGTGAATTCCTCGACGAACGCCTGCTCGTTTGGCACGCCCAGCGCAACCCAGAGATAATCCGGCGCTAGCGCGTTGATCTCGTCGACCTTCGCGCGCAGCGCGTCGCCACGGAGATAACCGTGGCTGTAGCCAACGATCTTGAGGTTTGGATACATCTTTCGGACGTTCTCGACCGCAAGGGCGTTCTCGTCCTCGCTGGCGCCGAACATGTAGAAGGTGCGGCCGACCGCTTCAGCCTTGCGCGCGACGACGTGAAACAGGTCCGTCGTGGCGACCCGCTCGGGCAACGGAAACCAGGATTGTAGCCTGGACGCCGCCACCAGCGGCTGGCCATCGGCGTTGATCAGGTCAGCGCTGCGGAACAGGCGCTCGGTCTCGGGTTCGGTCGAGCACCGCGCCAGCACCTCGCCATTGGCCGAGGTCAGGTGCAGCGGACGGCCGATGCGATGGCGCGGATCGGTCGCCTCGATCATGAAATTTGCGGTCGCTTCCAGATCGAGTGCGGCCATGCGAAGGCCGCCGATGGTGATCCGCGGCACGTCGGCGGTTGCGGCCCGGCCATCGAGATTGATGCGGCGCTCAAGCATATTGTCTGCCTCGTTGGCGAGCTTGGGCCATAGGGGTGAGTTCGTCGAGCACGACGCCGACGAGCTTGCGCTCCGCGCGGCCGAGTGTGCTCAAGATCTCCTCCAGGCCGTCGTTGATGTCGAGGCTGGTCGGCAGCACCGCCACCAGCGCGTCGGCATCATCGAGCAGCTTACGGCTGCCGGCCGTGAGTGGCGCCGCGGGGCCGTCAAGGATCACAAGGTCATAGCCGCCGGCGGAGCGCGCCTGCTCGATGGCCTTGCGGATGGCGTCAGTGGCCTTGCCGGCGTCGCGTTCGGCGGCCGGCAATATCGAGATGCCGTTGAGTGTCTTGATCTCGCGCGCGGCCTTGCTGCCGATCGAAAGCCATCCGACCTTGCTCGGCTCGCTCTTGACGGGACGGCTGACCTTGTTCGAGAGCGGGTGCGCCTGATGGTCGGCATCGATCATCAGGACCCGGGCGCCGTCGCGCGCGGCCGCGAGCGCGAAATTCAGCGCGGTCACGCTGCGCCCGGTGGTCTCACCGGCACCGACGAGCGCGATGACCGGCATTGTCTTTCCGCCGGCGCGCCGGGCCGCCGTAGCGCGCATGTCGCGCCAGGCGTTGAGCAGCGTCGTCAGTGGAAAGCCGGGGCGCAGCGTTGGCCAGCCGAGCCGGGTGAGGTCGATGCCGCCGCCGGTGGCGAGAATGGCACCGAGCGTGTGGATGACGTCGGCCTCCTGGAGGCGCGCGATCAGCGGCTTTTCGATCAGGGGCTTCTCGACCATCGAAGGTTGCAGCGGCGGGGCGGCGAGTTCCGGCAGTGCCTCCGCGACTTCCGGGGCTCGCGAGACCGGCTGGGACCGGGCAGTCTCCGGCGCCCGCGAAGGCTCCGGAGCTCGCGGCAACGGAATGCGATTGGACCGGGCCGGCGCCGGTGCCGGCGCGAACGCACCGGCGAACAGCAGCTCGGCCGCGACGAACCAGCTCGATGCAGCGATTGCGCCGAAGATGAAGCCGATCATGGCGAACAAGCTCATCGCCGGCGGGAACGAGCGCCGCTGCGGCACCGTCGCTTCGCCGATGATTCGGGCCGCCGAGGTGTTCAGCGTCTCCTGCTCCTCGGTCTCGCGCGAGCGCTTGAGGAAGGATTGATAGACGTCACGGCTGGCATCGGCTTCGCGCTCGAGCTCGCGCAAGCGCACGGCGGCCTGGCTGAGCTGGACGCTCTGCCGCTTCTGTGCCTCCAGCGCCCGGCTGAGCGAGGCTTCAAAGTCGCGGGCGCGCGTCAAATCGTTCTTGGCGGACTGGGCGAAGCGGTCGATCTCTTCGTTGATGGTGCGCTTGAGATCCTCGACCTGCTTTTCGGTCTGGCGCAGCGCTGGATGACGCGGGCCGAGCTCGCCGGCCTGCTCCGCATATTTCTTGCGCGCGTCGGCATATTGCGCGCGCAGGTTGGCGATGGTTGGCGATTGCAGCGCCTCGGAGTTCGCGCCTGCATCTGCCGTCGTGCGCCGGCTCGCCTCGATCTGGTCGAGGCGCGCCTGCGCGTCCATCGTCGCGGCGCGGGCGGCGGAAAGCCGCTGGTTGCTGGCGGAAAGCTGCTGGTCGCTGATCAGCGCGTCCTGGGTGCCGACGAAATTGTTCTGGGCCTTGTAGGTCGCGAGCACGGTCTCGGCGTTGCGCAGCCGCTCGCGCAGTTCCTTCAGGCGGCCGGAGAGATCGTTGGTGGCGCGCCGCGCGGCTGACGCCTGCGAGTTGCGGGACTCCGCGAGGTAGGCGCTGGTCAGCGTGTTGGCGAGCATTGCCGCTTTCGCCGGATCGGTCGACCAGACTTCGATGTCGACGATGAAGCTCTTCTCGGTCTTGCGGATCGTGATGTGCCGGTTCAGCGCCTCGAGGGCGGCGAGCTGCACTTCCTTTTTCTCCGCGGCGGAGGGCGCGTGGGGCTGAAGGCCGATCAGGCCGAGCAGCGACGACATCACGCCTTTGCCGTCGGCGCCGCCGCCGAATTCGGGATCCTTGTCCAGATCAGCCTGCTGGATCACCTGGAGCAGCACGCTGTTGGAGGTGATCAGGCGCGCCTGGCTCTCGACCACCATCGACATGCCGGAGACGTCCTGCGCGCGGGGCGTTAGCTCGCGGTCGACGAGCTGAAGCTCGCGCGGGTCGACATAGAGCTGGGCGGTGGCGGTGTAGCGGGGCGTCAGGCTCTTGCCCACGGTGACGGCAAGCGTCGCACCGAGCAGCGCGGCAACGGCAATCGCGATCTTCCGCCGCCAGAGCAGATTGACCAGCTCCAGCACGTTGAAGCCGGCCTGAGGCCGGTGCTGCGGGGCCTCCGGTCTGGCCCGATCTATCGGCTGGTTATAGTCAAGCATGATCCCCAGCTTTCATTCCAAGTGCCGCGAGCTGAGGGGGTACTCTTCGCTCTACGCCACGCACCTCAGATATAGGTGCCCACTCAACGCAACAGGGAAAATTAACCATACTCATTGAGGGACTATTCACCGAAATGGCAAACAAAGCGTTTAAGCGCGTGCCTCTCTTCGACGCGTCGTCGTGACGCGTGCGATGGCGCGGTCCTTCAGAGATTAACGGTTCGTTACCCCGTGCGGCGTGGCCGCGAGGCTTCGCTGGTCTTGCGATCGGCCGCGCGCGCACCATGGCCGTCAGCTTTTCCGCAGGATGACGTGATAATCGCCGCGGCGGACGTCGGTCCCGCGCGGGAGCACGGCGTTGAGAACGGCGGCGCCGGCGTCGACCAGGGCTGCGAACAGCGGCTTGCGCCGGCGCATCTCGGGATAGCGCGGGCTCTCGACCTCACAGCGGTAGATCATCTCGAGGCCATTGGCGGCGGCGAACGCTTCGAGCCTCGGCAGCGACACCAGGGGATGGAAGAAGGTCGGGAACGGCGGCTCGCCCGGCAGGCCGGCATCCTTGATGCCTCGAATGTGCCGGTAGAACCAGACGTGGAACCAGTGCGGCGAGTATTTGGTGACGACCCCGGACAACGAGCGCGGATTGGGCGCGCCGATCAGGATCATCCCGCCGCGCTTGAGCGCATCGCGGAAATTCAGGAGTGCGGCGTCGACGTTGGGAAGATGTTCGATCACGTTGTAGCAGATCACCAGATCGAAGGTCTCGCGCCCGAAGCGGTAGGTCTGGACGTCGCCGAAGATCGCTTCGTCCGCGTAGCTGTTGTTGCGAACCTGGTCCTCGTCGATGTCGACGACGGTGACCTTGCTGCGGCTCAGCAATTCCGGTGGCAGGACACTGCACGAGCCCCCTCCGGCTTCATAGATAGCGAGCTGGCCCTGCGGCAGTTCGCGGCGCAGTAGGTCGTGGACGGCGAGCAGGCTGTCGCGGGCTTCACCGGGGACGAGATCGTGCAGCGCTTGAGTGTGTCCGATGGCCGCGGGATTTGGGATCGCCGTGGCTGTCGCGAAATCGATCGTGGCTGGCTTGTTCATATTTTTCTGACCGCGCTTGTTCGACTTAAATTTACAGGAAAAATCTCGTGTGCCCGTAGAGCAAATCCGATGCCGCGACGCTTCACCCGCCGCGGTGCTTACGATCGGGTTAATGAGCATGTGCGTTAACTACGGTATCGTCCGCACCAGCCGCCGTCGGCACGGTGGACCGCGAATTGCAGTATCACGCGCGCAAGGTTTCGCAGCAGAAACACCCGAAAGCAGTTAAGTGCATGCATGGCGGAAAATCGGCGGCCTGGCGCCGTCGCGAGGCTCTAGCCGGCCGTTCATTTTGGGACGTACCTGTCCCGCGGCGATGTGCCGTCGCGGGACGGCGCTGATCCCCGGGATCGAAGCAGGGCTTTTTCAATCTATCTCGGACATCTAGAACGTCATGACATTGATCCCGACAGACCTGTCCGCCACGCGCATCTCGGATGCCGAGCGCGATCCCAACCGGGAGATCGCGGCCAGCTCCCGGATTATCGACCTGTCGGTTGGTATCGTCGTCTGCATCCCCTGCTTCCGCCGTCCGCAGCATCTGCGGCTGACGCTGGACTCGCTCGCCGGCCAGCGCACCCCGCGCTCCTTCGCCGTCGTCATGGTCGAGAACGATGCGGTCCGGCGCGAAAGCGCGCCGGTGGCCGAGGAATATCTCGCCGATGGCAGGCTCCAGGGTGTCTGCCTGGTCGAGAAACGGCAAGGCAACGTCCAGGCGATCAACGCTGCGTTCGAGACGGCGCTGGCGCTGTTTCCCGCCGCGACCCGGTTCCTGATGATCGACGACGACGAGATCGCCTCGCCGGATTGGCTCGAGTTGATGGTCCGCTCCGCGGAGGCGACCGGCGCCGATGTGGTCGGCGGGCCGGTGCTGCCGGTCTTCGATGACCACAGCATGCTTTGGCTTTCCCGCCACCCCGTTTTCTGTCCCGCCTATGATTACAGCGGCGCTGTGCCCCTGATCTACGGCTGCGGCAATTGCCTGATCACGCGTGCGGCGTTCGAGAGCTTCGCCCGTCCCGCCTTCGACCCCCGCTTCAACTTCCTCGGGGGCGGCGACTGCGATTTCTTCGTGCGCTGCCGCGATGCCGGCATGACCTTCCACTGGACGGCGGAAGCAGTCATCACCGAGACCGTGCCGCAAAGCCGCACCAGTTTCGGCTGGATCGTGAAGCGAGGCCTGCGCATCGGCGCGATCAATTATCGTGTGCAGTCCAAGGCCGCGCAGGGCGCCGCGGCGCGAGTGTGGGTGTTTGCGCAGATGCTCGGGAGGTTGCCGCTGTCGCTGTTGCGCGCGGCCGCTCTGCTGAAATCGTCGAAAGCCGTCGTCGCGATGCATCCCGTGATGGTCGCGCTCGGCTCGGCGCTCGCCGCGTTCGGCATCGAGCCGAAGCCCTATGAGGCCTCGAAGATCGTGTCCTGACGCCGAGGCGGCGGGCTAAATACCAAAGCAGGCGAGGGCGACCCTGACCGCAGAACGCGGCAGCGATTTGAGCGAGCGGCGTCCGACTATCCCGAGATAGGCGAAGGCTTGGCGATATCTACCGAAGCGGACCGCTTGCATTGCCGAATACGTGACGAGATGAACCTCGGCGGCCTGGCGCAGCCCGGCCGCCATGCCCGCGGGCAATCGCGCCATGATCAGCCCGTCGTCGAACACCCGCGCGATCGCCGGAAAGAAATCCTGTGGCGTCCGCACCGCCGCGTTCATGGTGTTGGCCGTGTGAAGGCGGTAGTCGAGCAGAAGGTTCGGCGCAAATTCGAATTCGCCGATCGCGGCAAGGCGGCACCAACAGTGCCAGTCCTCGCAATATCTGAGCGAGACGTCGAACCCGCCGATGGCGCGGAAGGCCTCTGCACGTGCGAGCGCAATGCCGCCATTGACGATGAAGTTGCCGGCGGCGAGCCGCGCCAGCACGTCGCCGGACGGTTTGCGGCGGCCCTTGAGCAGATCCCGACGGCCGATCTGCCGTCCCTCGCTGTCGATCGTATTGTAGTCGCCGTAGACCAGAACCGCTCGCGGCGCGCCACGCGCAGCCGCCAGCAGCGCCGCGACCGCGCCGGGCCGCAGGCGATCGTCGGCATCGAGGAAGAGCAGCCATTGGCCGCTCGCATGCTGCGCGCCGAGATTGCGCGCTGCCGATACGCCGGCGGCGCCGTTGGTCATCAGGCGCAGTCGAGGGTCACGAATGGCGCGGACGATGGCGGGGGTGTCGTCGGTCGAGCCGTCGTCCACGACGATCACTTCGGTGACCTCGGTTTGTGCCAGTGCGCTGGCGAGGGTTTCGCCGACATAAGCCGCAACATTCTTGGCCGGAATGACGACGGACACCGACGTGGTTGAGCCGACCTGCAGCGGGACGCGCGCCGCTGGAACGACGCGCGATGTGGCAGGCAATTCGAGAATGTCTTCCGCGGTGATCAAGATACGGCTCGCCTTTAACGGTCTGTTAACCAGGGCGCATCTGCGCGTCGCAACCCTGGCCACCCTCGATGATACTCGCATCGGGAAAAAAGCGTCGCCACGAAGGCTGCCGCAGCGTTGGTTTCGTCAATTAGCGTTAAGCCGCCGGCATTAAGCCTGTGGCAAATTAGGAAGAGTGCGACAGCCGGTCCCATGCGAGAATGCGCATCAGGCCGCCGCGGATGGACACCAGTGCCCGCAAAGACATTCGACTACGATCCCGACGATATGGTCCTCAACCTGTTCTACGAGGACAAGGACGATCGCTGGTTTCCCGGCGACCGGCATCTGCGGCGCATGGCGCGTCGCATGCTGCTTGGCGAGCCGCGCATGAGCGGGCAGCTGCGCGTGTTCCTCAATCTCTGTGCGGGGCTCGATCGGCTCGGTATCCGCTATCGCGTCAACGACTATGGCTACATCGCGCGGCATCCGGGCGAACTCGCCTGCATCATCGGCCGCACCTTCTTGCTCGACAAGTTCGCCTGGAAAAATCCGATCCTGCTTGGCGTCGCCGCCCACAATCATCCGCTCGACGATCCCGACCTGTTCAAGCGCCTGCCGGTGAAGAAGGTCGTGGTGCCCGGCCCGTGGTACGCCGACATGTATCGGCCGCATTGGCCCGACACGGAGGCCTGGCCGATCGGCATCGACACGGATCTCTGGGCACCGCTGGCGACGTCGCAGAAGAGCGTCGACGTCCTGATCTACGACAAGGTGCACTGGGACCGCGATCGCTACGCGGCGGAGCTGATCGAGCCCGTCCGCGCCCGGCTCACGAGGGAAGGCCGCTCGTTCGCCGAGCTGCGTTACGGCAGCTACAAGGAAGAAGACTATCGGGCCGCGCTCGCGCAATCGCGTGCGATGATCTTCCTCTGCCAGAACGAGAGCCAGGGCATCGCCTATCAGCAGGCATTGTCTTGCGGCGTGCCGGTGCTGGCCTGGGATCCAGGCGGGCCGTGGCGAGACCCCGACTACTATCCGCATCGGGTCCAGTTCGCGCCGGTGTCGTCGGTGCCGTACTGGGACGATCGTTGCGGCGCCAAGTTCGTCGACATCGCCGGGTTTGAGGCGGGCTGGGATGATTTCTGGGCCGGGTGCGCCGCCGATACGTTCGATCCCCGCGGTTTCGTGCTGGACAACCTGACGCTGGAACAGCGCGCGCTTCAATATTACGAGATCGCGCGGAGCATCGTGCGGCAGCAAGCGGTGCCGCAGCGCCCCGCTGGACTGGTTGACGGATGCTTAACAGGGATCGGCTAAGACTTCGAGCTTCCCCCGGGCTTCACCACCAGCCTTGAGCCATGGATCGCAGCGCCACTGACATGACCGACGTCGAGGCCCGATCGTTCGGCGGCGTCCTGCGCGATGGGCTTGCAGGGGTCGACGCCGTGCGGGCGGCGCGCTGCCTCGTCGCAGTCGCAGCGCTGCTCCTCGTGCTGGTGACGCTCGATCCGTTTCCCGACCTGCGCAGCGAGGATGTCACCACCGTCATCGGCGGACGAATGGCGCTCACTTATGTCGCCTGGGGCCTGCTGGCCGCGCTCGCAGTCCTGTTGGTCGCCGCAACGGATGCGCCCGCGCTGAAGACGCTGGTGACGCCGCTGCATCTCTGCCTGGTCGGCTGGCTGTTGATCAGCATCGTCTTCTCCGAGAATCGCGGAGTCTCGATGCAGCGCTTCGTGCTCGCAGCCAGCGTGATGTCGCTCGCGGTGCTGTTGCCGTTGCTGCCGCCGACGCAGCGCAGCTTCAACCTGTGCCTCGGCGGCGCCGCCCTCGTACTGCTTGCGCTCTGCTATCTCGGCGTCTTCGTGGCGCCGCAATACTCGATCCACACCGCACTCGACGTCACCGAGCCGCAGTTGGCCGGCGACTGGCGCGGCAGCTTTGGTCACAAGAACATCGCTTCGCCGGTGATGACCATCCTGATTTATGTCGGCATTTACCTGTCTGCCATTGGTTCGTTCTTGATGGGGCCGGCCATCGCCGCGCTGGCTGGAATCTTCCTGATCTTCACCGGCGGCAAGACGTCGTCGGTACTGTGCCTTGCGATTTATGCGCTCGCCTCGCTGGTCTGCGTGACGCCGGGCCTTTGGCTGAAGCGGATCATCTGCTTCGTGCCGCTGATCGTGATGAACCTGCTGACGGTCGGTAGCGTCATGAGCCCGGCGCTCGGAGCGATGACGCGGCTGCTTCCGCTCGATCCCACCTTCACCGGCCGTTCCGCCATCTGGGAGTTCGCGCTCGCAGCTGTCGCGGAGAAGCCGATCATCGGTCACGGCTACGCCGCGTTCTGGGACGACGTGACCGCGCGGCAGACCGCCCAGGGCGCCGAATGGGCGACGAGCGCGGCGCACAGCCACAACAGCTATCTCGACCTCGCGGTCACCATCGGCCTGCCGGGGCTGTTGCTGGTGATCCTCGTCTTCGTGCTCGCGCCGCTCGGCAATTTCCAGACGGCCCGAACTCACAACCGCAGCGGTGCGTTGGCAAAGCTGTTCCTGACCGTATGGCTGTTCGGCCTGTATTACGGGGCCACCGAGACCTTCTTGCTCGAACGGCAAAATCCGATCTGGTTCATGTTCACTGTTGCCGTGGCCGGCCTGCACTTCCTGGCCAGGTTCCAATGCGTCGCGGAAATGGAACCGGACGACTTGTCGCAGCCGGTGCCGCCGCAATGGCATCGGCTTAACGATAAGCTGTGAGCTCACTTGTGGCCGCGACAAAACATAATCTATCTGGAAACGCCCAGTAATCGTATGTCCCGCGGATGACGATCCTCAGCGTCGAGCGACCAGATGGTCTTGTGTCCAGCGCGTCGGCAATCGCGGTCGATTTCGTGCGTGATTGGCCGCGGGCCGCATCGCGCCTGAACGCAGGCCATCGCACTGCATTCCAGCATGGCTACTGGCTCGGCGCCTGGTACGAGGCGTTCCACGATCTCTCGCCGCTGATTGCATTGATCTCCGATGCCACGACCGGCGGGGACATCGCAATCGTGCCGATGATCAGCCACCTCAGGCGCGGCATCCGCATCGTCGAATTCGCCGATCTCGGCGTTTCCGACAACAACGCGCCGATCCTGGCGCTCGATGCCGCGTTGGACGCGGCGGCGGCGGATGCGATCGGCACGGCGCTGATCGACGCATTGCGCGCATTGCCGGACCGCTTCGATTTGCTGCGCCTGAAGAAGATGCCGGCCCAGATCGGCGGCAACCCGAACCCGCTGGTGTCGCTCGGCCGGATCGGGTCCTGCTCGCTCAACGGCAACCTCGTGCTGACCGGCGACGACTATGAAGATTACCAGGCCTCGATCAAGCGCATGCAGATGCCACGCTGCTGGCGCGTCTTCAACCGTCACGCCGGCGCGCGATTCGAGATCGCCACCGATGTCGCGCGTGCGCGCGAGCTGCTGGACGTGATGGATGCCCAGCAGCAGGCGCGCATGCGAAAGCTCGGCTCGCGCTTCGTCCTCAACGACGAAACCCATGCGCAGTTTTATCGCGAGGTCGCGCGTCGGGGCGTCGCGAACGGTTATGCCGTCATCTCGGCGCTGGTTTGCGACGAGGCCATTGTCGCCACCGCGCTCGGCGTCAGGTTCGGTGAGACCTATTTCCTGCTGCGCATCAGCCACACCGGCGATTCCTGGTCGAACTGCTCGCCGGGGCTGCTCGTGACCGAGCGCACTATGGCGGCGCTGCATGCGGAAGGCGTGCGCCGTTTCGACCTCAGCATCGGCAACCAGGATTACAAGCGCCGCTTCGGCGCCGAGCCGGTGCCGCTGACGGATGTCAGCGTCGCGCTGTCCTGGCGCGGCATGCCCTTCGCGTGGCGCGACCACGCCGCGCAGGGCCTGCGTCGTCACCCCAGGCTTGCCGCCTTTGCGGCGCAGGCGATGGGCAAGAGGACGCGCTGACGCGCCGCCCTGGATTGTAGGGTCACTCGATTATCGCAATCGTTGTGTTATCGTCGCCTGTTTCCCGGAGGCGACATGGAAGATCGTTCGGCAAAATATCGCGCATTCTATGCACAGTTGATCAGCGCCGCGGCGAGGGCCGCGGACCCCCGTATCGAAGAAGCGTTTCGCACCGTCGGGCGCGAGAGGTTCGCCGGACCCGGGCCGTGGTCGATCTCGGTTGGCGGCCACCCCTATGTTGTCACACCCGATGATGATCCCGCTTTCCTCTATCAGAACACGCTGCTCGCGCTCGACAGCGCGCGGGGTCTCAATATCGGGATGCCCGGCGCGCACGCCTATTGGCTCAGCGGTTGCGCGGTGAAGGAAGGCGAGACTGTGATCCAGATCGGCGCGGGGAGCGGCTATTACACCGCAATCCTCGCGCATCTCGTCGGCCCCGGCGGCCGCGTCCATGCCTACGAGATCGACGAACGTCTGGCAGGCCTCGCGCGCGAGAATCTGAAGGACATCGCCCATACGGACGTGCGGGATCGATCGGGCATCGCGTCCGATCTTCCCAAAGCCGACGTGATCTATGTCTGCGCGGGTGCGGCGCAGCCGGCCACCGAATGGCTCGATGCCTTGCTGCGCGGTGGGCGGCTGGTGTTTCCACTCGCGCCCGAAGGCATGATCGGCGGCATGTTGATGATCACGCGCCCCGACGAGGGGGCGGTCTGGCCCGCCAAATTCCTCGGGCGTGCCCAATTCATCGGCTGCGCGGGATTGCAGAACGCGGATGCCGCCCGGCGACTGGCCGAGGCGTTCGCAAGGGGGTGGGAGGGCGTGCAGTCGTTGCGGAGAGAGGGCGCTCCCGACGAGACCTGCTGGTTCGCCGGTGAGGGCTGGTGGCTGTCGACAGCGCCGGCGCCTGTCGCGACTGCGCCCATTAAGCCCAACGCGGACATCACGCAGGCCTAGTGGCTAGAGCATCATGACTTCGCGCAGCCGGCACAGTGAAAGCGGCCGCGTGAGGCCTTGAACAGGCTCCGGCAATACCAGCGCCGCGCCAGCGCCTGAGCGGGCCTGCGGATCATCTGCGCGATCAACAAGAGTTCGAAAGCCATTCGTATCGCTTTTGGTGAAATATCCTGGCCACAGAGATGGGGCGGCATCTCCAGAAGAGAATGCCGCCCAGATCGCACCTGCCATGCAGTGGTTCGGACGTAAAGCTTAACCGCGCTCAGCCGTGCAGCTTCCTGGCTGTCTCCGCGATCTGGCGGCCCTGATAGCGTGCGCCGGCGAGCTCGTTGGCGCTGGGCTGCCGGCTGCCGTCGCCGCCGGTGATCGTGGTGGCGCCGTAAGGTGCGCCGCCGGTGACCTCGTCGAGCTTCATCTGGCCGGCAAAGCCGTAGTTCAGGCCGACCACGACCATGCCGAAATGCAACAGGTTGGTGATGATCGAGAACAGCGTCGTCTCCTGGCCGCCATGCTGGGTCGCGGTCGCCGTGAAGGCGCCGCCGACCTTGCCGTGCAGCGCGCCCTTGGCCCAGAGACCGCCGGCCTGGTCGAGGAAGTTCGCCATCTGCGAGGCCATGCGGCCGAAGCGGGTGCCGGTGCCGACGATGATCGCGTCGTAGTTTGCGAGATCCTCGATCGTCGCGACGGGGGCGGCCTGGTCGAGCTTGTAATAGGACGCCTTGGCGACCTCGGCCGGCACCAGCTCGGGTACGCGCTTGATGTCGACGGTGGCACCGGCTTCGCGCGCGCCTTCGGCAACGGCATTGGCCATCGCTTCGATGTGGCCATAGGCGGAATAATACAGGACGAGAACTTTGGTCATGATGGTCTCCGTTGGGATTGAGTGAGTGCTTTTTTTGGGTCGTCATGCCCGGGCTCGTCTCTGGCATCCACGTTCTTGTTCGCTCGTCGCGGGGCGTGGATGGCCGGGACAAGCCCGGCCATGACAGAGAGAGCCGTTACGCCGCGTCGACGAGCACGATCTCGGAATCTTCCAGTGCCGTGATCTTCAGCCTGTCCTCGTCGCGGATCGCGGCGCCGTCGCGGGCGTTGACGCGCACGCCGTTAATTTCGACCGACCCCGCCGCGGGCACCAAATAAAGGTGCCGCGACTTGTGCGGCACGTACTCGGCGCTCTCACCGGCCTTCAGCGTGGTGGCGAGCACCCGCGCATCGGCGCGGATCGGCAGCGCGTCCGTGTCATGCTCGAAGCCGCTCGCGATGGTGACGAGCTTGCCCGAGCGGTCTCCTTTCGGAAACGGCTTCGAGCCCCAGGTCGGCTGCCCGCCGCGCGCCGTCGGCTCGATCCAGATCTGGAAGATGCGTGTACTGGTCGACTCGAGATTGTACTCGGAGTGGCGGATGCCGCTGCCGGCGCTCATCACCTGCACGTCGCCCGCTTCGGTGCGGCCTTCGTTGCCGAGGCTGTCCTGATGGGTGATCGCGCCCTCGCGCACATAGGTGATGATTTCCATGTTGGCGTGGGGATGGGCGGGAAAGCCGGTGTTCGGCGCGATCTCGTCGTCGTTCCACACCCGCAAGGCGCCGTGACCCATGTTGTCGGGGTCATAGTGGCTTGCGAAGGAGAAATGATGCTTGGCGTTGAGCCAACCGTGATCGGCGCCGCCGAGCTTTGCGAAGGGTCTGAGTTCGATCATCTGCGTAATTCCTTGTTTTGGCGGATGGCGCCTTGATCAGGCGCCAAAACCGCCGTCGACGTTGAGCACCGTGCCGGTGACGAAGGAGGCTTCCGGACTTGCGAGGAACACGACGCCAGCCGCGACTTCCTCGGGGCGGCCGAAGCGCTGCAACGCGTGCTGCTTGCGCTGGGTCTCGGCGAACTCGCCGCCGTCCTTCGGGTTCATGTCAGTGTCGATCGAGCCGGGCTGCACCACATTCACGGTGATGCCGCGTGGGCCGAGGTCGCGCGCTGCGCCCTTGGTGTAGCCGACCACGGCGGCCTTGGTGGCGACGTAGTCCGCAAGACCCGGGAACGAGGCGCGATCGGCGAGCATCGAGCCGACGGTGACGATGCGGCCGCCTTCGCCCATCAATTGCGAAGCGGCGCGGATCGCAGCGATCACGCCATGCACGTTGATGGCATCCTGGCGGGCGAGCGCTTCGGTGTCGGCATTGGCGTTATCGATCGCACCGCCGCTCGCGACGCCGGCATTGTTGACGAGGATGTCGAGATGGCCGAACTCCTTCGCGACGTCGTTGACGAGCTGCGTCACGTCCTTGGCCGAGGCCTGGTCCGCCTTGAAGGCGCGGGCATTGAGGCCTCGGGCCTTCAACTCGGTGACGACGGCTTCCGCCTTTTCGGGAGAGGCAACGTAGCTGATCGCGACATCCGCGCCTTCATCGGCGAGGGCGCGAGCAGAGGCCGCGCCGATACCGCGCGAGCCACCAGTGACGAGGGCAACCTTGCCTGAGAGCTTCTTGGTCATTGGATTTCTCCATTCCTGAATTTCTGATGACCCTTGGATAAGCCTCTGTTTGTGGTATAGAAATAGAAACTGTCGAAACACATTGTTTCCTTAAACATCCCAATTGGATCCGCTTTCATGGCCAAACTCCCCGATTTCGAGGCGCTCGCGATTTTCGCAAAAGTCGTGGAATTACGGTCGTTTGCGGGGGCCGCTGGTGAGCTCGCGATGTCCAAGGCGACGGTGTCCAAGGCGGTCACGCGCCTCGAAGAGCGGCTCGGCGCCCGGCTGTTCAACCGCACCTCACGCCGGCTCGCGCTGACCGATGCCGGGCATAAGCTCGCCGAGCGTGCGACGCGCCTGCTGTCCGACGGCGAGGCGGCGGAGAACGAGGCGCTGGCGCAATCGGTCGCACCGCGCGGCCTCGTGCGGCTCGCCGTGCCCATGACATTCGGGATCAAGGCGGTGGCGCCGCTGCTGCCGGAGTTCTTCGAGGCGTATCCGGAGGTCTCGGTCGATCTGCACTTGAGCGATGCGACCATCGATTTGATTGGCGAGGGCTTTGACATGGCGGTGCGGATCGCGCGGCTGCCGGATTCCTCGCTGATCGCCCGCCGGCTCTTCACCATGCCGCGTTTCACGGTGGCCGCGCCGTCATATCTCGAGCAACACGGGCGGCCGACGCATCCGATGCATCTGGCCGAGCACAAATGCTTCAGCTACGCCTATCTCTCCACGCCCAACGTCTGGCACTACACCAACTCGGCCGGCGAGCAGGCCAGCGTACGTCCGGGCGGACAGCTCCGCGTCAACAACGGCGAAGCGGTGATGCCGGCGCTGATCGCCGGCCTCGGCATCGCCGACCTTCCGGAATTCATCGTCGGTGACGCCATCTCCTCCGGCGAGGTCGAAGTGATCCTGAAGGACTGGAAGCAGGTCGAAGGCGCCGTGCATCTGGTGACGCCACCTGGCGGCCCGCGCCCCGCGCGCGTCGAGGCGCTCGGTGATTTTCTCGCGGCGAAGCTGCCGGGGACGTGCAAGCGGCGAGTGCGCGGAAAGGCAAAGCCGTCTTAGAGCGAGCGGCTTCATCGACCTCCGTCATTGCGAGGAGTGAAGCGACGAAGCAATCCAGAATGTCCCGCGGAGGTATTCTGGATTGCTTCGCTGCGCTCGCAATGAGGGGTTGGACTAAGACACCTTCTCACCATTACGCACCACAATTCGCAAGCTCGGCTTCAACGTCTCCTCCAGTTGCGACTTCAAATCATGAACACGCGGATCGCGCGAACGCTTCGCGCAGACCGCGTATTGGTGCACGGATTGCGCCAAGGCGCGTCGCGCTTCCGGCGTTCGCGTCACGTCCGGCTTTGAAAGCCGCAAGACGATGGCGGCGAGATTCACCAGCATCTCGTCCAGCGCCACGTCAATGGTCTGAAGTCTATTCATCGCTCCACTCCCTGGGAGGCAACGGTGAGCCCAGGGGGGCGTTCCTGACCGGGCGGAACATGGATAATGCTTCGTTAATCCCGCCGCGCGGCTTGTTCTTGCGGACGGTCACGCTAGGCTGGCAGCGAAATAAGAAAACAGGGGGAAATCTGCCATGGATCGACGCGATGTCCTGCGCGCGGCTGCCGCATTGCCGTTGTTGCCTGTGTTGTCGAGCGCGGCTTTCGCGCAAGCCTATCCCTCTCGCAACGTCACCATGATCGTGCCGTTTCCGGCCGGCGGCCAGGCGGATCTTGCGGCGCGCCCCGTCGCACAGGCGCTGGAGCGAATCCTCGGCAAGGCGGTCATCGTCGACAACCGCGCCGGCGGTGGCGGTGGATCCGTCGGCAATGCCGCGGCGGCGCGCGCCGAGCCCGACGGCTACACGCTGCTGATGACGCTGTCCTCTCTCGCGGTGCTGCCCGAGGCCGACCGGCTGTTCGACCGTCCGGTCGCCTACGAGCTCTCGCAGTTCATGCCGATCGCGCGGGTGCTGGCCGATCCCACGCTGCTCGCGGTGCCCGCCTCGGCGCCATGGAAGACCGCGCAGGATTTCGTCGAGGATGCCAGGAAGCGTCCCGGCCAGATCACCTACGGCTCATCGGGGCCTTACGGCACGCTGCACGTGGCGATGGAGATGTTTGCGAGCAGCGCCGACATCAAGCTGCTGCATGTGCCGTTTCGCGGCGCCGGACCGGCGCTCACCGCGCTGCTCAGCGGCACCGTGCAGGCGATCGCCGCCGCACCGGGAACGCTGAAGCCGCAAGTGGAGGACGGCAAGCTGCGCGTGCTCGGCAATTGCGGCGCCAAGCGCGTCGCAAGCTTCCCCGATGTGCCGACCTTCCAGGAGCTCGGTTACAAGGACGTCGAGATGTACATCTGGGCCGGACTCTTTGCACAGAGTGCTCTTCCCGCGCCGATCGCGACTCGCCTGCGCGAGGCGATGGCGCAGGTGATGACGAGCCCCGACGTGCTCAAGGCCTTCGAAACGTCGGGCAGTTTCGTTGCCTATCAGGACGCGCCGGCGTTTGCCGAGTTCGTGGCGGTCGACAGCGCGCGGCTGATTGCTGCGGTGAAGAAGATCGGCAAGGTCGAATAGGTTCCTGGCCCATTTTCACAATTTTTTGTTGGTCCAGAACCTCTCCGCGTCTCATTGATTGAACAGAATTCGAGAGACTCGCGAAGGAATCGGACATGCGAACAGAGCGGATCGCGCTGGGTGTGGCGCTTGCAATCGGCGGCATCGTCGCGCAAGGCGCTGCATCCGCTGAAGAGTATCGCGGAACCATGGAGCAGCAGATGGCCTGCACGCCGGATGTGTGGCGGCTGTGTAGCGATCAGATCCCTGATGTGAGCCGCATTACGGCCTGCTTGCGGCAGAATACGCCCCAGCTCTCCAGCGGCTGTCGCGCGGTGTTCCAGTCCAACAACCAGATGCCGCCGCAGCAGCAGGTTCCGGGCAATCGCGCCGCGCCGGCGCCGCGATACAACAATGTGCCGCCACCACCTCCGCAGGCGCAGCCGCGGCCTTATGACGATAGCGACGATTAGTGCTGCCCAAGCATGATCGGGGCGCGCGCGCGCAGCAGTGGGCGCGAAGCGCGGTTGTGCCGCCTCGTTCAGCGCTCGCTCTTGCCGCCCGACTCGGGTCGATCCCGGAGCGCCGTCCGCATGATGGCGCCGAAGAGCAAAGCTGCCACCGGCCAATGGAACCAGATCTTGTGCATGCCGGTGAAAATATTGATCAGAATCAGAAAGGCCGACACGGTGAGGGCCGCCGCAACCGGGCGGGGCAGCTTCGCCAGTCCGTCTGAAACGAAGCCCATCCAATTGGATGACTCGGATCTGTCGCGGTGCGCGGCGTCAGTTTGCGAGCCCGCACTTGCGGTCTGAGATGTCAGGCGTTCGCCAGGCGGAAAGCTCCGTGCTTGAGCGGTTTGGCCGCTCATGGTCACACGATAGCTGGTCACGGGAGCAATGTTTTTCATTGGACGCTGGCCGAGGCAGTCGAAGCCAACAGATAATTTGTTGTGCACCTGATCATAGGCGGAGCTGGAGATCACGATACCACCGGGTTCGGCAAGTTCTTGCAGACGCGCCGCGATATTGACCCCGTCTCCATAGAGGTCGGAACCATCCACCATCACATCGCCGAGATTGATGCCGATGCGAAACCGCATCGGGGGAGGTGGGCCCGAATCCTGGTTGGAAATTTCCTGCTGAATCTCGACCGCACACTGCACGGCTTCGACGACGCTGGCGAATTCGGCGATGACGGCATCGCCCCAGGTATTCACGATCCGGCCGTCATGGCGCTCCACCAATCGCGCGATGGCCGTGCGATAGCGGCGGAGTGTCTCCAGCGTTCCCGCCTCGTCTGCTTCCATGAGACGAGAATAGCCGTGCACATCAGCGCATAGCACGGTGGTCAGCCGCCGTTTGACCTTGTCGGGCATGGTCCGTACATTAGCCTCCCTGACCGGCAAATGCATCAGGCATCCCCCAGCTGCCTTACGGCCTGACTTCGCAGACATCGACCCATTCAGCCCGGGTCAGCTCCGCCATCCGCTCCGGCGTGATGCGCACGGCGCTGTGGGTCGAGCCGGCGGCCGGCACCACCACGTCGAACGCTTTCAGCGAGACGTCGCAATAGACCGGCAGCGGCGCCTTTAATCCGAACGGGCAGACGCCGCCGACCTCGTGGCCGGTGATCTCGGCGACCTCTTCCAGTCCCAGCATTTTCGGCTTGCCGCCGAACGCCGCCTTCACCTTCTTGTTGTCCATGCGCGAAGTGCCGGCCGCGACGATCAGGATCACGCGCTCGCCGATCCGCAACGACAGCGTCTTGGCAATCCGTCCGGGCTCGACGCCATAAGCCTCGGCGGCCAGCGGCACTGTCGCGGAGCTGATCGGGGATTCGATAACTGATATGTCGGGGGCTTTCTCGGCGAAGAAGGCGCGAACGGATTCCAGGCTCATTCAGGTCGGCTCATTCCAGACTTACCGTTGGGGGGCGAACAACTTGGCAGTTCCGAGAGCGCCCGGACGCGATGATCCGGCGCAAAGCCGAGCTCGTCCATCTGGGTGCGGATCGCCTTGAACATCGTCAGCGGTGCCACGAGTTCGTTCTCGACGCAAGCCAGCGCCATCGCTTCCGGCGTCACCCGTTCGATCCAGGCAACGTTCAGTCCGAATGCTTTCGCGCCCGCGACATCCCAGGGATTGGAGGAGACGAACAGCACCTCGTCAGGCGCGGTGCCGAGCACCTCGCCGATCAGCTCATAGGCCTCCGGGCTCGGCTTGAAGATCTTCTTCGCGTCGACGCTGATCGTGGCGTCGAGCAGGGCGTCGAGGCCGGAGTTGCGCACGAGCGCATTCAGCATGTCCGGACTGCCGTTGGAGAGGATGGCGAGCTTTCGCGGTTTCAGAGCCGTGAGCGCCGCCGTCGCATCCGGATAGAGATCGAGATGAAGGTACTTCTCGACGACGCGCTCGAATGCCTCATTCTCGTAAGCGAGCCCGAGCACGCGCAGCGTATAGGCAAGCGAGTCGCGCGTGATGGCTGCAAAGTCCTGGTAGCGCCGCATCAGCGAGCGCAACCAGGTGTATTCGAGCTGCTTGATTCGCCAGATCTGCGTGATGATCTCACCGTAGCCCGGAAACGCATCCTCGGTGGTCTCGGCGACCGACTGGATATCGTAAAGCGTTCCGTAGGCATCGAAGACAACGGCTTTGAGACTCAATTGACCTGTCCTCCGGGATCGTTGCGGTCCCACGGACTATACAAGGCGCCGCGGTATCGATCCAACACGGAAACGCGAACTGAGCCCCTCGCTTCTAAAGCCTGATCACGATCTTGCCGAAGTGTGAGCCGGTCCGCAGGTGCGCATACGCTTCGGGAACGTCGTCGAAGTCGTAGACCCGATCCACGATCGGGTGGATCGCGTGTTCGGTCAGGAAGCGATTCATCGCGGCAAAGTGTTCGACCGATCCGACGGTGACACCGATGATGTCGGCATTCTCCCACTGAAGGCGCGCGAGGTCCGGCTTGGGACCGAACCCCGTCAAGACACCGATCTGGACGATCTTGCCACCCGAAGCGACCGATCGCAGCGATCGGTCGTAGGTGCCGGGACCGCCGAGTTCGAGGATGTGACTGGCACCTCTGCCATCCGTTGCGTTCATCAGCGCGACATCCCAGTCGGGCGTGTCGCGGTAGTTGATAAGAATCGAGCCGCCCAGCGCCTTGGCGCGGGCGAGTTTTTCGTCGGAGGAGGATATCACGATCGCACGCGCCCCCAGCGCCACTGCGAATTGAAGCCCGAACAGCGCGACGCCGCCTGTTCCCTGGACCAGCAGCGTGTCGCCTTTGCGCATCCCGCCGCGTGCGATGAGGCCATGGAAAGCCGTGACGCCGGCACAGGGCAGGGTCGCTGCCTCCACCGCGGACAGATGGGCCGGCACTGAGACCAGCGCGGTCGCCGGCAGCACGACATACTCAGCCAGCATTCCATCCATCGTGTTGCCACCGAGGGATGACGGAATATAGCTGGACTTGAACGGCCCCGAGATCCAATTGCGGAAGAACGACGCAGCGACGCGGTCTCCGAGTCGCCATTGCGCGACGCCGGCGCCGATGGCGTCAACGACACCCGCACCGTCGGAGAGTGGCACGCGGCCGTTGATCTCGCCTTGGCCTGCACGGTCGAGGATCAGGAGGTCGCGGTAATTCAGACTTGCCGCTTCGACCCGAATGCGGACCTCGCCATCGGAGGGTTCGGGTTTGCCGACGTCGACGCACGCAAGGCGGCCAGCACCAGCATGGCCATTCAAATGGTAGGCTTTCATCGTTGCTCCCTTCACGAGTGGCGTTCACTTGGACGAGCAAAGTCTGTAAGGTCTGACAGTGCTGTCAGGGTCAAGGGGCTTCAGATGAAAATCGGCGAACTCTCCCGGCGGACGGGGGTCAGCGTCCGAATGCTGCGCTACTACGAAGGCGAAGGACTGCTCACGCCGCTGCGGACGAACTCCGGCTATCGCGACTATGGCTTGGCCGAAGAGGAAACCGTACGGCGCATCAAGATGCTCGGCGGCGCGGGAATGACGCTCGAAACCATCAAGCGGTTGCTCCCATGCGTGAGGAACAACGATCCAGCTTTCACGCCGTGCAACGAGCTGCGAAAAATACTCACTCAGCAGGTCGGCCTGATCGACGAACGTATCGAGACGCTCAGCCAAAGCCGGACAATCCTGGCCGGCTTCCTCGCAGGCGTGAACTGATCGCATAACATAGCCATCAGATTCACCGCGCCAAAGTCTTAGGCCCTCAGGGCCGGAGCATGAGGGCTTCGATAGCAGCGTCGAAGCCCTCGATGCGCTGACGAGTACGCGCCTAGATCCCCAGCAGCTTGCGCGCGTTGGCCTTCAGCACCTTCGGCCGGATCTCGTCGCGGATCTCGATCTTGGCGAAATCCGACAGCCAGCGGTCGGGCGTGATCACCGGCCAGTCCGAACCGAACAGCATCTTGTCCTGCAGGATCGAGTTGATGTAGCGCACCAGGATCGGCGGGAAATATTTCGGCGACCAGCCCGAGAGGTCGATGTAGACGTTGGGCTTGTGGGTCGCGACCGACAGCGCCTCTTCCTGCCAGGGGAAGGAGGGATGGGCGAGAATGATCTTGAGGTCGGGGAAATCGGCCGCGACGTCGTCCATGTACATCGGGTTGGAATATTTCAGCCGCATGCCCATGCCACCGGGCATGCCCGAGCCGACGCCGGTCTGGCCGGTGTGGAACAGCGCGATCGCGCCGCCATTGTTGATCTCTTCATAGAGCGGATAGGCCATGCGGTCGTTGGCGTAGAAGCCCTGCATGGTTGGGTGGAATTTGAAGCCGCGCACCCCGTATTCCTCGATCAGCTTGCGCGCCTCGCGCACACCGAGCTTGCCCTTGTGCGGGTCGATCGAGACGAAGGGGATGAGAACGTCGAGATGGTCGGAGGCGATCTCCAGCATCTCCTCATTCTTGTAGCGGCGGAAGCCGGTCTCGCGCTCGGCGTCGACCGGGAAGATCACCGCGGCGATGTTCTTGGACCGATAGTAGGCGGCGGTCTCCGGCACGGTCGGCGGATGCTTGTGCGGCGACTTGAAATAGTCCGCCATCTGCGCCTGGAAGTCGTCATAGCCGTCGTCGGGATGGGTGCCGCAGGGCTCCTCGGCGTGGGTGTGGATGTCGATGGCAACGACGTCGTCGATGTTCGGCAGCTTCAGCTTCGGCATGGGTTTCCTCCCGACGGGTTGCCGAATTGATTATATGATATAACGAACTTGGCAAGGCATTGTGGGACAAGGCGTTGTGGGGCGGGCTTCGTCCGAGATGCTGATTGGGCCGATCCGGCCGCTTCTACTTTGCATGGGGTTGTTTTCCTGAATTTGCTGGGTGGGATCGGGCCAGTTAACATTGACATCCGGTCCTCCCATGCCTTAAGAACCGCCCCGTCCCGGGCGGTCGGTCCGCCAGCGGGAAAATCTCATTTTGCCTCATTCGCGCGTGCCGAAACGGTAGTGCCGAACACGGCCTTTCGAACGTTCAGGATTCTGCCATGAAGGTCCGTAACTCGCTGAAATCGCTGCGCGGTCGCCATCGCGCCAACCGTCTGGTCCGCCGCAAGGGCCGGGTCTATGTGATCAACAAGGTGCAGCGCCGCTTCAAGGCTCGCCAGGGCTGATCTGGGCGGCTGATTTCGCCCTGCCTGACGCTCGCGCGCCCGCAAGACCACGGTCTCACACGAGTTTGACGCCGCCCCAGCTTTGCAAGGGCGGCTTTGCGCGTTTAGACTTCGACCATGGCAGTGAGATTCCTCTTCGCGCGCACCCTGTGTCTGGCTCTTGTGCTGGGAGCCGCCGGCCTCGCTCAGGCGCTGGCGCAGGCTGATCCGCCGGCTCCGCCCGGCAAGCAGAAGAAACTTCCGGAAGCGCCGGCCAAGCTGCCCAAGGTCGACCGCACCAAGAATCTCGATTTCCTGTTCGGCGCGCTGAAAGCTGCGCCCGACGAAGCCAGCGCCAAGCATGTCGAGGCGCGGATCTGGGCGATCTGGATCCAGACCCCGAGCGACACCGCGGCGCTGCTGATGGCGCGGGCCAAGACCGCGGTCGACGCAAAGAAGATCGAGGTTGCGATCAAGCTGCTGGATTCGGTGGTCAAGCTCAGGCCCGACTACATCGAGGCCTGGAATCGTCGCGCGACGCTCTACTACATGCAGAACGATTATGGCCGTTCGCTCGCCGACATTCGCGAGGTGTTGATCCGCGAGCCCCGCCATTTCGGCGCGCTCGCAGGCCTCGGCATGATCATGCAGGAGGTCGGCGACGAAAAGCGCGCGCTCGAAGCCTACCGCAAGGCGCTCGCCGTCAATCCGCACCTCGAGAAGATCCCCGACCAGGTCAAGGCGCTGACCGAGAAGGTCGAAGGCCGCGATATTTAGCGGACAAGTCGATCATCGCTCGAGCGAATGCGGCGCAGGGGGATTAACCACGATGACACGCGCCGCGTTACAAGGGGTGTGGCTGGCACCGCCGCAGGCCTACCTTCATGGCGGGAGCACAGCCATGAAGCGTTTGATCTTTGCAGGTACGTTGCTGTTGGCGTCGGGCACGGCGAGCCTCGCCGACGGACTGTTCTGGGTAGTCGGCAATCGCGCCACCGGAAAATGCAACATCGTGACCAGCAATCCCGTGATCTTCGGCGACGTCTGGTTCGGTGACGGTCCTTACAAATCGAAGGCCGACGCCAAGCTTGCCCGTTCGACCATCCGCGCCTGTCCCGCACCCACGCCTGATGAGGAAAAGGACGAGGACAGCACGAACTAGGTCGACAGCAATCTAGTGCAAAACGCTGCCTTCGCGCTCGGCGAGGCCGCGATCGACCGCTGCGGCGTAGGCCTTTGCAAGCTCCGTCTCGAGGTGCTCGTTGATCAGCAGCAGCGCGCGCACGGCACCGCGCAGGTCACCGTGGCAGCTTGCCACGATCTCGTCGATCGCAGTATCTTTGGATCTCAGGCTCATCGAAATTCTCCGGTTCAAATCAGGATAAATCCTGCCGGTCTTCCCGCATCCCTGAGGGTTGCGAGCACGATCGGCGCCCACCTGCGTCTAAATGGCGGAACCGACCATGGCGATTATAAGGAAGCCGCGATGACGAGTGCATGAAGCTGTTTCGAAGCCTGCGTGCTCCGGGGAGCGGTATTGATTTCATTGCGTTTTTCTCGCTTGAATTATGCACATATCCACAGCCCCGGCATTTCAAGTGGAGCGCGGGGGCTCCCCGGGCGAAACTGCCGGCCGCAAGCCACGTAACTGCCCTGTGCCTTGGGTCGCCCGGATTCCGTCCATGATCGTGATGTCAGTCGTGACCGCGCTGGTTGTGCTGGCGCTGGTCACGCAGGCCGGCGTCCTCGCCGTGCAACGCGCCTTTCCACCGCAGGGCCGGATGATCGAGGTCGAGGGTGCCGTGCTTCACCTCGTCGATATCGGCCCGCGCGATTCGGGCCTGCCGATCGTGATGCTGCACGGCGCGAGCTCCAACCTCGAGGCAATGCGGCGGCCGCTCGGCGATCTCCTCGCCAGGAACCATCGCGTCATCCTGATCGACCGTCCCGGCCACGGCTGGAGCACGCGGGCGCGGCGGCAGGATTCGACGCCGGAGGTCCAGGCGCGAATGATCGATGAGGCGCTCGGCAAGCTCGGGATCGATCGCGCGGTGTTCGTGGTGCATTCCTGGAGCGGCGCGCTCGGCGCGCGGCTGGCGCTCGATCATCCCGGCCGCGTCGCGGGCCTTGTGATGCTCGCGCCCGTCACCCATCCTTGGCGCGGCGGCGTCGGCCGCTACAACGAGATCATCGCAACGCCCGTAATCGGCCCGCTGCTCGCCTACACCATAACCCTCCCGCTGGGCTATTTCCTGAGCGAGTCCGGCGCGCGCAACGTCTTCCTGCCGCAAACGATGCCGGACGGTTTCGTGCAGGACTCCGCGACGCCGTTGCTGCTGCGCCCGCGCGAGTTCATCGCCAATGCCTATGATCTGGTGTCGCTGAAGCAGGCGGTGGCTGCGCAAGCTCCGCGCTACGGCGAGATAACGGCGCCGGTCACGATCATCGCCGGCGAACCCGACAAGACGGTAAAGACCGCCATTCACGCCCGCCCGTTCGCCGCCACCGTGCAGAATGCCAAGCTGATCGTGCTGCCTGATCTCGGCCACATGGTGCAGAACGCGGTGCCCGATCTCGTGAAGACAGAGATCGAGACGATGATCGGGAAAATCGTCCCGGCGCAGGCGACCGCCGATTAGAGCGTTTTCGAGCGAAGTGGATGCCGGTTCGCGTGAAGAAAACGCGTCAAAACGAGAAGCTGGAGCTTCGGTTCAGAACCGAAGCTCCAGCGGCCGCCGTTCGCGCGCTTACTGCTTGATCTTTCCGTCTTTGTCGAACTGCGACACGTAGGCCCAGAGATTGTTGATCTCGGTCTCGTTCTTGATGCCGGCGAACGCCATCTTGGTGCCGGGGATCTTGGCCTTGGGGTCCTTGATGTATTCCTTGAACACGGCCTCGTTCCAGGTGATGCCGGAATTCTTGTTGGCGTCGGAGTAATTGTAGTCCGGCGCGGTGCCGGACTTGCGGCCGTCGAGGCCGTTGAGCTCGGGGCCGACCTTGTTCTTGGCGCCTTCGCCGATCGCGTGACAGGCCAGGCATTTGTTGAACGACGACTTGCCGGCCGCGACGTCCTGCGCCATCGCGGCGGGTGCGGTGGCAATCGCGGTGAGGATGGTCAATGCGCCAAAAATCAGTTTTGTCATCGGGTGCTCTTCGTCTCTTCCCTGGGGGCTGGTCAGTTGCATGCCTGATCGGCAACGGTCGGACCTGCCGGTTTTGGCAGGCCTGCTCGGATTGGACAAGCCGCCAAACCATGGCAGGTTTCACGATTTCCTACTTGTCCCAGAGCGAACTCGCGCAGGATCGTCGATCCGACTTTCGGACGGACTACCCAAACCACCGCGGACGTGGTTGATTTACCGCGACAAATCGATCATGCGGCCTTGGCCGGAAGGATATGCCATGAAGGAAATGTTATGGCCATCATGATGCCCGCGAGCGACCAGGCCGTGCTCGCGCGCCGCGCCGAGATCGTGGCTGCATTGCGCGCAATCGTGCCGGGCGAAGGCGTGATCGACAGCGCCGCCGAGATGCGGGCCTATGAATCCGATGGGTTGACGGCCTATCGGCAGCCGCCGATGGTCGTTGTGCTGCCCGACACGACCGAGCAGGTTTCGCTGGTCCTGAAATATTGTGCAGGGCAGGGCATCAAGGTGGTGCCCCGCGGCTCCGGCACCTCGCTGTCCGGCGGCGCGCTGCCGCTGGAAGACGGCGTGCTTCTGGGCCTCGGCAAGTTCAAGCGCATCCGCGAGATCGATTTCGACAACCGCGCCGTCGTCACCGAACCCGGCGTCACCAACCTCGCGATCAGCCAGGCCGTCGCCCATGCTGGGTTCTACTACGCGCCGGATCCGTCCTCGCAGATCGCCTGCTCGATCGGCGGCAATGTCGCGGAGAATTCGGGCGGCGTGCACTGCCTGAAATACGGCATGACCACCAACAACGTGCTCGGCTGCGAGATCGTGCTGATGAGCGGCGAGATCCTGCGCATCGGCGGCAAGTCGGCGGAGAACTCCGGCTACGATTTGATGGGCGTCATCACCGGCTCGGAAGGCCTGCTCGGCGTCATCACCGAGATCACGGTGCGCATCCTGCAAAAGCCGGAGACGGCGCGCGCGCTGATGGTCGGCTTCGCGCAAGTCGAGGCGGCCGGCGAATGCGTGGCGCGCATCATCGGCGCCGGCATCATTCCCGGCGGCATGGAGATGATGGACAAGCCCGCGATCCACGCCGCGGAGGCCTTCGTCCATGCCGGCTATCCGCTCGATGTCGAGGCCCTCCTTATCATCGAGCTCGACGGTCCCAAGATCGAGGTCGACGAGCTGATCACGCGGGTCGAGACGATTGCGAACGCTTGCGGCTCGACCACCTGCCAGATCTCGACCTCGGAAGCCGAGCGCAATCTGTTCTGGGCCGGCCGGAAAGCCGCCTTCCCCGCCGTCGGCCGCATTTCGCCCGACTATCTCTGCATGGACGGCACCATCCCCCGCGGTGCGCTGCCGAAGGCGCTGGCGCGCATCCGCGAGCTCTCGGAAAAGTACCAGCTCGGTTGCGCCAACGTGTTCCATGCCGGCGACGGCAATCTGCATCCGCTGATCCTCTACGACGCCAACAAGCCCGGCGAGATCGAGCGCGCCGAAGCCTTCGGCGCCGACATCCTGCGCGCCTGCGTCGAGTTCGGCGGCGTGCTCACCGGCGAGCACGGCGTCGGCATCGAGAAGCGCGATCTGATGCCGGAAATGTTCAGCGAGATCGACCTCAACCAGCAGCAGCGTCTGAAATGCGCCTTCGACGCGCAGGGCCTGCTCAATCCCGGAAAGGTGTTTCCGACCCTGCACCGCTGCGCCGAGCTCGGCCGCATGCACGTCCATGCCGGGAAGCTGGCATTCCCGGACATCCCCCGGTTCTAGGCGCTTGCGCCGATGGAAGGGCTTGCGATGCACGCCTCTTTCCTCGGCAATGCCTACAGCAGTCCGTATTGCGCCCGCTCGCGCTTCGCCAGCAGCGGCAGGGCTTCGCCAGCGATCCAGGTCTTGAAATGCGCGCTCTCCTGGTGCGCCTTGAATGCCGCCTCGTCGCGGAACAGTTCGTAGAACAGGAACTGGGCCGGATTGTCCTTTGCGCGCGAGATCAAGAACAGCTTGACGCCGTCCTCGCGCTGGGCCTCCGGCAGGAAGCGGTCGAGGATCGCGGCGATCTTGTCGGCCTCGCCCGGCTTCGCTTCCCATTGCGCGACGACGAGCAGGCCGCCGCCGTCGACGGCGTCGCTGAGCGATTTCTGCGTGGCATAGTGGTTCATGATGTCGTCTCCGTCGGTTGGTCTCTCGGTGCAGATTTGTAGCGATCGGCTGTCGGCTTTGGTTCGCCGGTGATCGAAGTGTCGATGTCGTGAATGCTTCGATGAGGATCGAATCTTGGCCGTGGCTCCGAGGTCGAGCCGGATCGCGCGGCAATGGCCGCTGTCGTCACGCTGCATTTGATTTTGGCGGCGAATTTCGCTACCGCCTTTGCCCGTGGATACGCTCAAGGTACGAGACGCCAAAGACGTCGAAGAGGTGGTGCGCGCGGCGATTGCCAATGAGCAGCCGCTCGAGATCATCGGCCATGGCTCCAAGCGCGGCATCGGCCACGCGATGGCGACCAACGCCGTGCTCGACGTCTCCGCGCTGAATGCCATCACCGGCTACGAGCCCAACGAACTCATTGTCACGCTCCAGGCCGGGGCGCCGCTGGCCGACGTGCTGTCGCTGATCGATGCCAAGAACCAGCAATTCGCCTTCGAGCCGATGAACACCGCGCCGCTGCTCGGCACGCCCGCGCTCGGCACCATCGGCGGCATGATCGCGGCTGGCCTGGCCGGTCCGCGCCGGATCAAGGCGGGCGGGGCGCGCGACCATCTGCTCGGGGCGCATGCCGTCTCCGGTTTCGGCGACAGCTTCAAGACCGGCGGCAAGGTGGTGAAGAACGTCACCGGCTACGACCTCTGCAAGCTTCTCGCCGGTTCCTGGGGCACGCTGTCGGTCATGACCGAGGTCACGCTGAAAGTGATGCCCAAGCCGGAGGCCGAGCGGACGCTGTTGCTGCGCGGGCTCGACGATGCCGCCGCCAACAAGGCAATGACGGCGGCGCTCGGCTCGCCCTTCGACGTCTCCGGGGCCGCGCATCTGCCGACATCGGCGTTCCGGACCGAGATCGAAGGTCTCGGCGATATCGCAGGCCAGGGCGAGGCGCTGACCGTGCTGCGGCTCGAGGGCATTGCCGCCTCGGCCGCCCACCGTGCCGGCTCGCTGCGCGAATTGCTGGCGCCGTTCGGAACCGCAATTCTCGTCGAGGACACGGCGTCAGCGGCGCTGTGGACCACGATCCGCGACGTCCTGCCGTTCGCGGCCAGTGGCGCGCTGGGGGCCTGGCCGGTCTGGCGGATCGTCTGCCCGCCGGCGTCGGGCGCGGCGCTCGGGACCCTGCTGGCGCGCGAGACCGGTGGCGACGTGATCTACGATTGGGGTGGTGGACTGATCTGGGCGGCGGTGCCACCGAAGCCGGACGCGCATGCTCGGGCCGTGCGCGAACGTACGAATGCCGCCGGCGGGCACGCCACGCTGATCCGGGCGGCCGAGGACATCAGGCGCGCGATCGATGTATTCCACCCGCAAGCCCCTGGCCTTGCCGCGTTGAGCGAGCGGGTCCGCGCCAGTTTCGATCCGAAGATCATCCTCAACCGGGGGCGGCTGACGCGAGGCACTGCCGCATGAAGACCGAATTCTCACTCGCGCAGCTCGCCGATCCCGACATCGCGGAAGCCGACAAGATCCTGCGCGCCTGCGTCCATTGCGGCTTCTGCACCGCAACCTGTCCGACCTATGTGCTGCTTGGCGACGAGCTCGATAGCCCGCGCGGCCGCATCTATCTGATCAAGGAGATGCTGGAGAAGGACCAGACGCCGACGGCCGAAGTGGTCAAACATGTCGACCGCTGCCTGTCGTGCCTGGCCTGCATGACGACCTGCCCCTCGGGCGTGAATTACATGCATCTGGTCGATCAGGCCCGGGTCAGGATCGAGCAGCGTTACGAGCGGCCGCTCGCCGAGCGGCTGCTGCGCCGAGTGCTGGCATTCGTCCTGCCGCACCCGCAGCGTTTCCGCGCCAGCATGTGGCTGGCGCGGCTGGCCCGCCCGCTGGCCGCGTTCCTGCCGACGCCGCGGCCTTCGGCGACGCCCGGCCTGGTTCTGCGCCTCAAGGCGATGCTGGCGCTGGCGCCGGACCGGCTGCCGCCGCCCGGGCCCGCCGCCGGCAGTGTGTTCGCGGCACTCGGCAAGAAGCGCGGCCGGGTCGCGCTGCTCCAGGGCTGCGCCCAGCAGGTGCTGGCGCCGCGCATCAACCAGGCCGCCATCAGTCTCCTCACGCGCCACGGCATCGAGGTCGTCCTTGTCAGGGACGAGCAGTGCTGCGGCGCCCTGACCCATCACCTCGGCGACGATCAGGACGCATTGGCACGGGCTCGCGCCAATGTCGCGGCGTGGCGCGCGGAAGCGGCCGGCGAGGGGCTCGACGCCATCCTGGTGACGGCGTCAGGCTGCGGCACCGTGATCAAGGACTACGGCTATCTTCTGCGCGAAGACGCTGCGTTTGCCGCCGATGCGGCGAAGGTCTCTGCGCTCGCCAAGGACATCACTGAATACGTCGCCGGCCTTGGACTCGCGGCCACGACGCGACAGGACAACATCGTCGTCGCTTATCACTCTGCGTGTTCGTTGCAGCACGGGCAGAAAATCACGGGCCTTCCGAAAGAATTGCTTTCCAATAACGGATTCGTGGTGAAAGATGTGCCGGAGAGCCATTTGTGTTGCGGTTCGGCGGGGACTTACAACATTCTCCAGCCCGAGCTTGCGGGCCGGTTGCGCGATCGCAAGGTCGCCAACATCGCGAGCGTCAAGCCGGACATGATTGCCGCAGGCAATATCGGCTGCATGGTGCAGATTGCCAGTGGCACGTCAGTTCCGGTCGTACACACGATTGAGCTTCTCGATTGGGCTACGGGCGGGTCGCAGCCGGCATTGAACGCGCAAGACTGAGCTTTCGAAGACTAAGCTTTCGAGGGCTGAGCTTTCGTCCGGAGGTAACGGCTGAAGACACCCGATCGACCATTGTTCGGCGGCAACAGGAGGATCACGATGGCGAAAGCGAAGAAGAAAAAAAGCAAGAAGGCCAAAAAGGCCAAGAAGGCCAAGAAGGCAGTAGCGGCGAAGAAGACCTCAAAGAAGGCAGCCAAGAAGTCCGCGAAGAAATCCGCGAAGAAGTCTGCCAAGAAGGCTCCAAAGAAATCTGCGAAGAAGGCCGCGCCAAAGAAGGCCGCTAAGAAGGCTGCGCCAAAGAAGGCCGCCAAGAAGGCTGCGAAGAAAGCGGCGCCGAAGAAGGCGAAGGCAGCTCCGAAGCCGTCAACGCCGGCAGCTCCGGCTCCCGAGCCTGCCGCCGAGACAAGCTGGGCGATGCCTTCGTCTTCTGCGGACACGACACCGGCCGAAGGACAAGGTTAGGCCCAAGGTCAGGCCAAAGGCTGGATCCAATCCGACGACCATGATCGGCAACAGGAAGGCCGCAGCGGCGATGCTGCGGCCTTTTTGCATCGGCGCGCCGGCGCGCGGGGATGATCTCGTCGGGAAGCAGCCTGATTCGTGGCACGGGCAGCACGGTACCGCCGGACCCGTACTAACGCGGGCCTCGCAGTGCACTTTGGAATGCAAATAATGTGATCGAGAAGACACACGGGCTGACAACCTTTCGTGGAATCGTCAGAACGCCCAAAAAGTCGGCAGATGCCCGCGTTTTTTGCTTCACGGTTTGCCTCACCCCATCCAGATTGCCGCAGTTACGAAATTTGCAATCAGGTCGAGCGTTCCGGGGGCTTCCGGGATCCGGCTGGGGTCTTAGAACTGGTGATGGGGATCGAAATGAAAAAAGTGGCTTTGTTGGCAACGGCGCTGGCAATGGTGACGGGCTCGGCTTTCGCGGCAGACATGCGAGTGAAGGCACTGAAGGCCCCGCCGGTGGTCGCGTTTGATCCCTGGGATATCGCCTTCGGCGGCGCCATCATGAGCGACTACATCTTCCGCGGCGTCACGCAGTCGAACCACAAGCCGTCGGTCGCGGCCTATTTCGAGCCGCGCTACAACGTCAACAAGGACCTCCAGCTCTACGTCGGCGTGTCCGCCGAGAGCATCTCCTTCGCCAATCGCGCTGCTGCTGAAGTCGACATCTACGGCGGTATCCGCCCGACCTTCGGCGCCTTCGCCTTCGATATCGGTGTCTGGGGCTACCTGTATCCGGGCGGCAGCTGCGCCGACAACGTGCTCACCGGCGGCATTCCGGGCGGCAACGTCTGCGGCGTCAGCACGACCACTATCTTCCTCGCCGACGGCAACGTCATGAAGAAGGACGTCAGCTTCGTCGAAGTCTACGGCAAGGTGAACTACACCATCAACGACAGCTTCACGGTCGGCGCGACCGAGTACTACTCGCCGAACTTCCTGAACTCGGGTGCCTGGGGCAACTACGCTTCGTTGACTGCCAAGTACACGGCGCCCAGCACGGCCTTCGGTGCTTCCGGCATGGGCATGTACGTCTCGGGTGAGTTCGGCCGGCAGTGGTTTGGTACTTCGGACGCCTTCTACGGCACCGGCGTCGGCACCGTTTTCGCCAACGGTATCCCCTACAAGGACTACAACACCTGGAACATCGGCATCGGCTTCACCTACAAAGTGTTCACGCTGGACCTGCGTTACTCCGACACCGACCTGAACAAGGGTGATTGCAACGCCTTCACCAGCGCCTTCAACGCCACCGGCACCACCAACGTCACCGCGATCAATCCGGGCGGCGCTGGCTCCAACTGGTGCGGCGCGGCCGGCATTGCCAAGCTGTCGTTCGACCTGACGGCCATGAGCAACCTGAAGTAAGCTTCTTCCCGAAGCGACTTGATGAGGGCGGCAGGGCAACCTGCCGCCCTTTTGCTTTGGGGCTTTGGGGCGTAGGCCAGGGGCCCGCATGGTTCGAAACGGCCGCCTCCGGCGGGCTCCTCACCATGAGGGGTCACAGATCTCACCGCGAGGACAGACCTCATCCTGAAGGCCGAAAAAGGCGGGCATCTCGAAGCACGGCCGCAACCAAGGGCCATAGCCTCAGAGCTTCGTCGGGCCGTCTCAGCGTGCCGCGCTCGGCTCCTTCTCGACCGGCACACCACCGTCACCGAGGACGTGGATCGCGCCGTGCTTCACCATCGTCACCTTGCGGGTATGGAAGGCTTCCAGCGTCGAGCGGTGGCCGATCGAGACGAGGGTGGCCTGTGGCAGCTTCTCCGCCAGCAGCCGGTACAGGCGGGCCTCGGACGGCTCGTCCAGCGAGGCCGTGGCCTCGTCCAGGAACAGATAGTCCGGCGCGTGCAGCAGCGCGCGGGCGAGCCCGAGGCGCTGCTGCTCGCCCAGCGACAGCATCCGGTTCCAATGACCGTCCTCCTCAAGCCGCTCGGCGAGGTCGGGCAGGCCGACCGCGATCAGCGCGTCCCTGACGCGTGCAGTTTCAAATGCGCCCGGCGCGGCCGGATAGACCACCGCGTCGCGCAACACGCCGACCGGGAAATAGGGGCGCTGGGGCAGCATCATCAGCTTCGCTTTTTCCGGGACGAAGATGGTGCCGGTGCCGAACGGCCAGATGCCGGCGATGGCGCGGAACAGCGTCGACTTGCCGGAGCCCGACGGTCCGGTCACCAGCACGCGCTCCGGCGTCTGGACGGAGAAGGCGTCGGTGGCGACCAGCGGCGTGCCGCTCGGCAGGTTCACGCAGAGCTGTTCGAGGGTGATATTGCGATTGCCGCCGGCGGCCTTGAGGGCGATCGCAGGCTCGTGCGGCGGCAGGTGCGCGGCCGCATCGACCGACATCTCGAAGCCGTCGAGGCGGGCGACGATCGAGCGCCATTCCGCCAGCGATCGGTACGCCGTGACGAAGAACGACAATGCGCCCTGTACGCTCGAGAAGGCCGACGCGGTTTGCATCATGTCGCCAAGCTGGATCTTCTTGGCGAAGAAGGCCGGCGCCACCAGCACGTAGGGAAAGATCACGGCGGCCTGCTGATAGCTCGCGGTGAACGCGGTGAGGCGCTTGGTACGGCTCATGATGGCGTACCAATTGCCGATCACGAAGCCGAAGCGCTCCAGCAGCCGGCCGCGCTCGGCGCCTTCGCCCTTGAGCAGCGCGATCTGCTCGGAATTCTCGCGGACGCGGACGAGGTTGAAGCGGAAGTCGGCCTCGAAGCGCTGCTGCTCGAAATTAAGGTTGACCAGCGGGGCACCGATCCAGTGCGTCAGCGCCGTACCGAAGATCGCGTAGACCAGCGCGCCCCAGCACAGATAGCCGGGGATCATCAGATCGGCGCGGAACAGGTGCAACGGCGCAGCATTGGAAAGCCCCCAGAGGATGATCACGAATGAGAACAGCGTCACGATTGACGAGAGCAGGCCGAGCCCGATGGTCAGGGTCTGCTCGACGAAGTTCTTGACGTCCTCGGTGATGCGCTGGTCCGGGTTGTCGGCCGCATCGCCCTTGAGCTGCATGCGATAGTGCGTGGCGCCTTGCAGCCATTCGCCGAGGTAGTGCCGGGTCAGCCATTGCCGCCAGCGGATCTGGAGCCACTGGTTCAGGTACAGCTTGTAGACCGCTAGCGCGATGAAGGCGGAGGCGAGGCCGATGAAGATCCAGATCTCCCTGACGAAGCTATCCCAGTCACTTGCCTGCAGCGAGCTGTAGAACCGGTTCTGCCATTGATTGACCAGGACGTCGATCGCGACCAGCGCCAGCTCCATTGCGATGACAGCGGCGAGCAGGCCTCGGCCGGCCCATTTGTCCTCCGACCGGAAATACGGGGCGGCGATTCGCCAGACGATCGCGAGCGTGGCGCTGATGTTCTTCACAGAGCTCTGTCTCCTGAGGGGATGTGCACAACTGCCCGGGGGCCAAAGACTTGGGACGACGGCGGAAATCGGCGCACTTAGACTAAAGTCGCAAGTCCTGCAATTTGCGTTGGCTTGTCGCAGCTTGCAACCCTAGCATGGGGCCGACGGCGCAGGGTGGGGGCCTTCGGGATTTCGCGAGCTTGTGAGCGGACGGGAACCGCTGCATTCGCGAGGAATTCGCGTCCAGCTCGGGGGTTATCGCTTCAGCGTCAAGCAGGATCGGTTGTCCACGCGGGCCGCCTGCAGCACACATGCGTGGGGGAGGAAGATCATGTGGAATCAAGTTTATGACCCGTTGCACAGCCCTGTGCTGTCGACGATCGCGGCGGCGGTCCCTGTCGTCACATTGCTGGTCCTGATCGCGAGCGGACGGGTCCAGGCTCATATCGCGGCGATCATCGCCGTGATCGTGGCAAATTTGATCACGATCTTCGTCTTCACCATGCCGGCAAACATGTCGATCCGCGCCTCGGTGCTGGGCATCGTCACCGGCTTCTTCCCGATCGGCTGGATCGTTCTCAACGTCATCTTCCTCTACCAGGTGACGGTGAGCACCGGACGCTTCGAATTGCTCAAGCGCGCGGTCGGCGGCGTCACCGAGGACCGGCGGCTGCAATTGCTGCTGATCGCGTTCTCGTTCGGCGCCTTCTTCGAAGGCGCCTCGGGCTTCGGCACGCCGGTCGCGATCACGGGCGCGGTCCTGATCGGCCTCGGCTTCTCGCCGCTTGCAGCAAGCGGCCTGTCGCTGATCGCCAACACAGCGCCGGTCGCCTTTGGCGCGCTGGGCACGCCGATCCAGGGCCTTTCCTCGGTCACCGGGCTCGATCCCTACATCCTCGGCGCGATGGTCGGACGGCAGTTGCCGATCTTCTCGCTGATCGTGCCGTTCTGGGTGGTGTGGGCGTTCGCGGGCTGGAAGGGCATGAAGGACGTGTGGCCGGCAATCCTGGTCACCGGCGTGTCGTTCGCGGTCCCGCAATTCGTGATCTCCAACTTCATCAATCCCTGGATCGTCGACATCGGTGCATCGCTGATCTCGATGGGCGCGCTGATCCTGTTCCTCAAGGTCTGGCAGCCCAGGCAGCTCTGGCTGTCCCCGGCGCTGCGCGGCCGCGATGAATCGGCGACCACCATGGCCGCGGCGAAACCGATGGATAAGACGCCGCTGACACAGAGCGAGCTGTTCAGCGCGCTGCTGCCGTGGATCATCGTCTGCATCGTGATGCTGATCTGGGGCAATGGTGGATTCAAGACCTGGGCGAACTCGATCTTTACCTGGAACTATCCCGTTCCCGAGCTGCATCAGATGATCAACAAGATGCCGCCGGTCGCGCCGGGGCCGACGAAAGAGAGCGCGGTGTTCGGCTTCACCTATCTCTCGTTCACCGGCACCGGCATGCTGATTGCGGCGATCATCTCAGGCTTCCTGATGGGCGTCGGTCCTGGCCGGCTCTTGACGGAATACGGGCGCACCATCCGGCTTTGCGCGATCTCGCTGATCACGATCTCGGCGATGCTCGCGATCGGCACGCTGACGCGGCTCTCCGGCGTGGACGCGACGCTCGGTCTCGCCTTTGCTGCAACCGGCGTGCTCTATCCCTTCTTCGGCACGCTGCTCGGCTGGTTGGGCGTGGCGCTAACGGGATCGGATACCGCTTCCAACGTTCTGTTCGGAAATCTTCAGAAGATCACCTCCGAGCAGCTTGGTCTGTCGCCGATCCTGATGGCTGCGGCGAACTCGTCCGGCGGCGTGATGGGCAAGATGATCGACGCCCAGTCGATCGTGGTCGCGTCCACCGCGACGAATTGGTACGGGCACGAGGGCACGATCCTGCGCTTCGTGTTCTGGCACTCGATCGTGCTGGCCTCGTTGGTCGGCGTGTTCGTGACGCTGCAGGCCTATGTCTGGCCGTTCACGGCGATGGTCCTGAAGTAGCAGGCCACGCCCGGCTTCAAGCCAAATCCCCGCGAGGTTGCTCCTCGCGGGGATTTTTGCGTGGCCCATGGGCGAACCTTCTCAACGGCGCCGCCGTCTTATAGAAGGTGCCGCAAATCACGTCGGTCGAGAGGTCTCATGGTTTCGTTCAGGCAGATGGTGTGTGGGGCGGTTGCAACGCTCGCGATGTCCACGCTCGCGCGTGCGGAGGACGGTTTTCCGTTCGGCACCGAGATGACGCTGGAGGCGCTGCCGCAGCCGGGCTCGAAGCGGATTCCGAACATCGAGATCGGCGACAATGGCGAAGTCGTGCTGGAGCTCTGGTGCAAGGGCGGCAAGGGCCAGTTCTCGGTTGCCGGCAACACCGTGATCTTCGTCCCCGGCCAGATCCAGGACCGCTCCTGCCCGCCGGCAAGGGCCCAGGCCGACGACGATCTCGTTGCAGCCCTGGGCAGTGTCGAGACCTGGAAGCGCCAGGGTGACGTGCTCACGCTCGTCGGCCCCAAGCCGCTGCGCTTTCGCCTCAACGGCAATTAGCCCCTGCTGTCATTCCCCGCGACCCGGCTACGCCAAGGCTTCGCCGGGGTCGAGGTCCAGAGGCGCCGAAGCTTTAGCACAGGCGGCAAGCGGGGAATCCAGTACGCCGCGGCTTCTCGATTCATCAAAACCTTCTCGGAGTACTGGATCGCCCGATCAAGCCGGGCGATGACCTGTGCGGGCTACATCACTTCCACACAGACTTGTCGGCGTCCCAGCGCTGGCCTTTCAGCTCCTTGGCGAGCGCCTCGACCGAACCGTTGTCGTCGGGCTGATCGCCTTCCTCGTCCGCGGTCGCTTCGTCCGAGAGATTGAGCTTGGCGCCGCTGCTCTCGTCAGTGGTCGTGGTCGCGGGACTCCCGATCCAGAGCATGAGCTTGTCGGTCGTGCCGGGCTTGTCGGGCGAGACGAGGCCCGCGACCTCGATCGTGTCGGTGAGCTCGAGCGCGGGAAAGTCCTGGTTCGGCCGCTTGAACACCAGCTTGAGCTTGCCGGTCGCCGGGTTGAAGCTTTGCGAGACCGGCTTTGCCGCGAGCGTCCTGCTCAGCACGCCAGCCACCGCGGCCGCGAGCTTGTCGCGGTTGATCTTGTCGCCGTCGCGCCAATCGGCGGCGGGAATGCGGATGGTGCGGTCCATCTCGGCCATGCCCGCGGTCCAGCCCGCGGCGGTGACGCCGGGCGTCGCCTTGAATTTCGCCAGCAGCGCGCCGGCGCGCTCCGGATCGACCGACATGTTGATGGTCTGCTCGCCTGCGCGTAGCGCCTCGCAGCCGACGGTGAGACTCGCCAGCGTCACCTCGACGTCCTGGCCCTTCAGGCTCTTCAGGAACTCGGTCGCGGCATCCAGCTTGACCTTGACCGCGATCGCTTCCGGCGAGACGTCGGTGAAATCCTTTGGTTGGGGCGTGATGCCGTCGTCGGAGGTCTGGTTGTCGAGGAATTCCTTCTCGCTGAGATCGGAATTGTCGGGCGAGGTGACCTCGGTCACGGTCTGGCCAATGCTGATCTGGCCGCGGAATTCAAACGTGTCTCCGGCCTGTTTGCGCAGCAGCTTGACGGTGACCGGCGCCTTCGCGCCGAGGCTCTGCGTCGTACCCGTCAGGTTCTGGCCCGCGACCTGGAGATTGACGACGAAGCGGTCCTTGCGGTCGGAATTCTTCGCGACGGGATAGCAGACGTCGAGCACGGCTGCGGTGACGGTCTTGCCCTGGCGTGTCTCCTTCAGGATCACGTCGGCATTGCCGTCCATCAACCCGTCGATCGAGGTGAAATAGCGCGTCTCGACGCCGCCGGGCGCCGTGGCCTTCGGCGCCAGCTTCATCTGGGCGGATGCGACCTCAGGCGAACCTGCAAGCAGAGCCGCCAGAACGGCCGTGGAGCAAAACACAAGCGCGCGCATCGACGAAATCCCTGAGGCAATGGGGCATGACCCGGAAAGTGTGAAGCGGTTTTCCGTTGAGATCAGGCCCAAACAATTCGAATCGGCGTCACCGTAGTGGGTTTTGGCTGCCGGTTGAATTGGAAAGCACGGGTCATGATCGGCAAAAAAGAAGGCCGCCCGGAGGCGGCCTTCGCAACACTGCAATGGAACGGACGGCTTAGAAGCCGCCCATACCGCCACCGGCCGGCATGCCGGAAGCGGCTTCCTTCTTCGGCGACTCCGCGACCATGGCCTCGGTGGTCACCAGCAGGCCGGCGATCGAGGCGGCGTCCTGGAGTGCGGTGCGCACCACCTTGGCGGGGTCGATGATGCCCTTCTCGACCATGTCGACATACTCCTCGGTCTGGGCGTCGAAGCCGAAGGTCTCGGACCTGTTCTCCAGGATCTTGCCGACGACGATCGAGCCTTCCACGCCCGCGTTCTCGGAGATTTGGCGGATCGGGGCTTCCAGTGCCTTCAGCACGATGTTGATGCCGGCCTGGACGTCGGCATTGGCGTTGGTCAGACGGCCGACCGCCTTCTTGGCGCGGAGCAGCGCGACGCCGCCGCCGGGGACGATGCCTTCCTGCACCGCGGCGCGAGTGGCGTTGAGCGCATCCTCGACGCGGTCCTTCTTCTCCTTGACCTCGATCTCGGTGGCACCGCCGACGCGGATCACCGCGACGCCGCCTGCGAGCTTGGCGAGGCGCTCCTGGAGCTTCTCACGGTCGTAATCCGAGGTGGTTTCCTCGATCTGGGCCTTGATCTGGCCGACGCGGGCCTCGATCTCGGGCTTCTTGCCGGCGCCCTTGACGATCGTGGTGTTCTCCTTGTCGATCACAACCTTGCCCGCGCGCCCAAGCATCTTCACCGTCACGCTCTCGAGCTTCATGCCGAGGTCTTCGGAGATCAGCTGGCCGCCGGTGAGGATCGCGAGGTCCTCGAGCATGGCCTTGCGGCGGTCGCCGAAGCCCGGCGCCTTGACGGCGGCGACCTTCAGGCCGCCACGGAGGCGGTTGACGACCAGGGTGGCCAGCGCCTCGCCCTCGACGTCCTCGGCGATGATGACGAGCGGCTTGCCCGACTGCACCACGGCTTCCAGCACGGGCAGCATGGCCTGCAGGCCGGACAGCTTCTTCTCGTGCAGGAGGATGTAAGCGTCCTCGAGTTCGGCCGTCATCTTCTCGGGGTTGGTGACGAAGTAGGGGCTGAGATAGCCGCGGTCGAACTTCATGCCCTCGACGATGTCCACCTCGGTATCGAGTGACTTGTTCTCCTCGACGGTGATGACGCCCTCGTTGCCGACCTTCTGCATCGCCTGCGCGATCATCTTGCCGATGGCGGCATCGCCGTTGGCCGAGATGGTGCCGACCTGGGCGACCTCGGAGGAGGCGGCGACCGGCTTGGCGCGCTTCTCGATGTCCTTGACGACGGCCGCGACCGCGATGTCGATGCCGCGCTTGAGGTCCATCGGGTTCATGCCGGCGGCAACCGACTTGGCGCCTTCGCGGACGATGGACTGGGCCAGCACGGTCGCGGTGGTGGTGCCGTCGCCGGCGAGGTCGTTGGTCTTGGAGGCGACCTCACGCACCATCTGGGCGCCCATGTTCTCGAACTTGTCCTCTAGCTCGATCTCCTTGGCGACGGTGACGCCGTCCTTGGTGATGCGGGGCGCGCCGAACGACTTCTCGATGAGCACGTTGCGGCCTTTCGGGCCGAGCGTCACCTTGACGGCGTTGGCGAGAATATCGACGCCGCGCAGCATGCGTTCGCGCGCGTCTCCGGAAAACTTGACGTCTTTGGCAGCCATGGTCTGCAATTCCTCTTCTTCGTGATGTGTCTTGCTTATTGGGTCGCCTCATTCCGGGGTCCGCGATCGAACCCGGCGGAATGATGCATGCCCGGATCGAGTGACCCGGGCATGCATTCAGCGGCCGTTCAGGCGTCTGGCCTTAGGCCATCACGCCCATAATGTCCGACTCCTTCATGATCAGGAGCTCATCGTTGTCGATCTTGACCTCGGTGCCCGACCACTTGCCAAACAGCACACGGTCGCCGACCTTGAGGTCGATCGGGATCAGCTTGCCGGCCTCGTCGCGGCCACCGGGGCCGACGGCGACGACTTCGCCCTGGGACGGCTTTTCCTTGGCCGTGTCCGGAATGATGATGCCGCCCTTGGTCTTTGACTCGGCGTCGATACGTTTGACCACGACACGGTCATGCAGCGGACGAAATTTGGATTTAGTCATGACGTTTCCCTTTGGAGGCTCGCTTCGGAAGGAGAGGAAGTGGGCGGGCGGCGCTTCCGTCCACCCTTCCCGAGGATCGATCGGCGCGCGTTAGCAATCCATCTTTCAGAGTGCTAATGGTGCGCCCGGGAATATGGCTTGGCCGCGATCCTGTCAAGCAAAGGTGGTTAAGCGATTGGTGAGACGGATATAGGATGGTGACATTGGAAACTTGTTCGGGGTGCCGGCGTATTAAAGGACGTCATTGCTCCGGCAGCGGTTTTGCGCTTGGCTGCGTAAGGGGTGCGGCCATGGTTTTGTCCGGGGGAATGCCATGATCAGTTCAGCTCACGCGCGCACGATCGCCAATCTGGCGGCGGCTTCTTGCCTGGCGCTGCTGCTTGGTGCCTGCGGCGGCGGCATGAGCCTGCCGTCCTTTTCTTCGTCCTCACCGCCCCCCGAGGCCGAGCCCGGCACCGGTCCGGAAATGCCCGCGTCGATCCGCGCCGACGAGATCGTCGGGCGCTGGGGCCTCGCCTCATTCCAGAACCCGGCCGACCGCGCCCGCACCGAGGCTGCCGCCCGGGCCCAATGCAAAAATCCTTACGTGATCACCGCCGGCTCCTCCGGCGGCGTGATCATGCATCTGGCGGACCAGGCAACACCGCAGGAACTGCGGCTGAAGGGTTCGCCCAGCGGCAAGAATTATATTGGGCCGGCGGGTCCGACGCCCGGCGAGCAGGACCGCGAAATCGTCTCCTTCGACGGCCGCGTCCTCATCACCCGCTTCATCGACAAGGACGCCGCCACCCGCTACGGCAACATGGTCTACGTCCGCTGCGCGCCGAGGGCGTAGTCTCTATCCTTCGTCATGCCCCGCGACCCGGCTACGCCAAGGCTTCGCCGGGGTTGAGGTCCAGGGGCGCCGAAGCTTTAGCGTAGGCGGCAGGCGGGGCATCCAGTACGCCGCAGCTTCTCGGCTCAATCATTGCCGTCTCTGGAATACTGGATCGTCCGCCTGCGCGGACGATGACAGCAGGGGACGATAGACAACAAAAAAACGCCGGCTTGCGCCGGCGTTCGTTATTCAGAGCGTCGCGTCCGTTCAGTCGAACAGCGCGTCGATGTCGTCCTGCGAGGCGTGGCCGACGTCGCCGGCGAGCTTCGGGCCGTTGAGAAGCTTGTCGTCATCGCTGCGAGTGTCGACCTGCGGCACGACGTGAGACTTGATCGCGTCGACACCGCCCCAGATTTCCATCATGGAATTGATGTGCTGCTCGATGAACTTCATCGTGCTCATGACCTTGCTGATGCGCTGGCCGGTCAGGTCCTGGAAGTTGCAGGCTTCGAAGATCGAGATGACGCGTTCCTGGATATCGTCGGCGAGCCGCTTCTGCTGATCGGCCGATTGCACCTTGGCCATCGCGCTGGCCGCCTGGTCGATCGACTCGGCGGCTTCGAGGATCTGCTGGGTCGCCTGTTCGGTGCCGCCGACGACCGCGCCGAGCTCGCCATTGACCTTGGCCATTTCGCCGCCGTCGAAGCTCTTGCCATGCAGTGTCGCGATCTCGCGCTTGGTGCGGTCGATGGCGTCGTGGATGAGGTCGAGCTCGACCTTCAGCTTCTCGCACTGCTCGATCTGCGCCCGGTAAGTATCGAGCATGGTACGGGCTTCGGAGAGCTCGTGGGCGGTGGAGGCGTCGATCGCCGCCATGGCGGCGCTGCCGGACAACGGCGCGGTGCCCTTCGCCATCTGCGTGCGGATCGCACGCAGCTCGGCCATGATCTCGCTATGCATCGGCGCAGCCTCCTCAATCATTTCGGGGCTGGGCATCTCGCCGACAATAGCCTCCTCGACACGAAAACGTTTGCGGTGAATAGCCATCAAGAACTCCCCCCACCTCACTCACGCGTCTTTGTAGGCAGAAGCGATTTAACACGAAGTTCACAGCCGGAACTGTCGTGCGGCTGCGCGCGACGGCTTGCAAACGGGCGATTAACCATGCGTGCACGGCGTTCATCGAAAATAAACGCTGATCGCCAAATTGCGCCGTTGCCGACGATGTGGTGAATCGAAATGGCGTTTCCGTTTACCAAACAAAACGGCTTTTGCTCTTTATTGACCACGTCGCGGATGCGGATCAGCCATCACCTCGCCACGACGCATGTGATCTAGACGAAACAGTACAGAGTACGTCGATGTTCAAGAAAATGTCTGTTGCGCTGCTTGGCAGCGCTTGCACCTTCATTGCCGGCGTCAACAGCGCCAGCGCCTTCGACAATAGCGTGCCGAACGATCCGCCCGCGGTGCTGTACCAGCCGCAGGTGCCGCCTGCGCCCGTGCGCGTCGCCTCCAACATGGGCGGTGGCTTCATCGAGTTCATATTTGGCGACGGGCCCGGTCGCGGTCCGGCCTACGCTCCGCAGCAGCCGGTGTATCAGCAGCAGCCAGGTTATTATGACCAGCGCCGCCTGCCGCCGATGGGCGAGCCGCAGATGCAGGGCGCAAGTCTCCAGCAGGAGGCGGTCGATCCGCGGCAGCGTCAGTTTGACCCGAGATTCGAGAAACAACTCGTTGACTATAGCGGCAACGAAAGCGCCGGCACGATCGTGGTCGATACGCCGAACAAATTCCTCTACCTCGTCGAGGGCAACGGCCGCGCGATGCGCTACGGCATCGGCGTCGGCCGCCCCGGCTTCACCTGGTCCGGCGTGAAGTCGATCACGGCCAAGCGCGAATGGCCGGCCTGGACGCCGCCGGCGGAAATGATCGCGCGCCGCCCCGACCTGCCGAGGCACATGGAAGGCGGCCCGGAAAATCCGCTCGGTGCGCGCGCGATGTATCTCGGCTCGACGCTCTACCGTATCCACGGCTCCAACGAGCCCTGGACCATCGGCACCAACGTCTCCTCGGGCTGCATTCGCATGCGCAACGAGGACGTCATCGATCTCTATGGCCGCGTCAACGTGGGCACCAAGGTCGTGGTGATGTAGGCGCATAGTGCTCGGAACCAAAACGGCCGCCTCATCGGCGGCCGTTCTCGTTGGAGCAAGGACAAGAAGCGTCAGGCGTAATCGCTGCCGCCATCGTCGCCGCCGCCGAAATCGCTGTCCTCGGCGAGGTCGACATTATCGATGCCATTGTCGTTCTGATCGTTGTAATTCTGGTCGTCGTTCGAAGCGTGGTCGGCGAAGCCCTGCCGGGAAGCATCACCGCGGTTCGAGCCGATGTCATCGAGGCCGGCATCGCGCGCGAGCGAGCCGCCGGACTGATCGCTGCCGGTCCAGGGGCTGCGATCGCCCAGAGCATTGGTGTCGCCGAAGGCCTGCTGATGCGATCCGCCCATCATGCCGCGGATGCTGGAGAGCAGCAGCGAGCCGCCGACGACGCCGGCCGCGGCGGCCGCCGCCGTGCCGAGGAACGAGCCACCGCCACCGCCGATCGGCGGCGCACCATAGCCCTGACCCGGTCCTTGGCCGTAGGCCTGTCCGTACGGTGGTTGGCCATAGCCCGGCTGTGGCTGCTGCATCGCCTGGCCGCTGTTCCAGACCGGCCGCGAGTCACGCGGCGGTACGTTCGGAACCGAGCCGCGCGACGGACCCCCGCCGAATAGCGTGTCGCGCATGGTGTCCAGGAAACCGCCGGACTGCGCCTGCTCGGGCGCCTGCGCCGCCTCCAGCTCCTGGATGCGATTGTGAGCACGCTTCAGCGCCTCATCCTGCAACAGCACGGTCTGCACCAGCGCATAGATCGCGCCGGGCGCCTTGCGCAGGCCGTCGGAGATCGCGGCGATCGCGTCGGGATCGCGCGGTGCATTTTCCAGTTTCGAAAGCCGGTCGAAAAGCTCGTCGACGAGCTGGCGTTCCTGCGGCGTCATGGTCAGTCTCCCTCGCGCAAAACAAGCGCGAGGCAGATGTAGGGTTCCATTGTGGCCCCAACAGTGCCGGCTGGATTAAATTTCGGTATGCGACAAGCTGCCCCGCGGGGCGGCTTTCTCGCAAACTTCGCCGGTTTTACCCCAGCGTGACGCCGCTGTCCGTCAGCAGGCGCGCAAAGGCATCGCCGGCGAGATAGGAGTGCTCGCGTTCGCGGACATCCGTCATCGGGTCGAGCCCGGTGAGAATTTCGTCGACGAAGCCGGGATGACACATCACGAGGCCGCCATCCGGCAGGCCTTCGAGAAATTGCCGCATCAGCTCGCCGAAATCGGCCGCCCGCGTGAAATCATAGGCGCCGGCGAAGCCGGGATTGAAGCTGAGGCCCGCGCTGACGGCACGGCGGCGGAATTGCGCGCTGAGAATGTCGAGCACCATGGCTTTCGGTGAGGCCAGCCGCTGCATCAGCGGCAGGTCGCGGCCGCCCTGGCGTACCCAGGCTTTTGGCGCGACTTCGCTCACCGCATCGACAAAGCCGTCGCGCACCTGCGGGTAGAGCTGCACATGCTGATGGCCGTCGACGAAGTCAGGCGCGCGTCCGAACGCTTTCGCGAAGGCTGCCAGCTGCGCCTTGACCTCGTTGCGAAAGAACTCGCGGTCGAGCCTTCGCGCAAGACCCGCGCGCAGCAGCTTCGGAAACGGGAGAAACATGTCGCCGTCGAGCGGACGGAAATGCATGGTGAGCGGCCGGAACGGTGCCGACAACGTCACGTGCAATCCGATCGCGCAGCGTGGGCTCGCTTGCGCTGCCGCCTGGAGCGCTTCGATCTGGCTGCGCTCGACCGCAGGTCCCACCATCATCACCGAGGTAGCGTTGAGACGGCCGCGTTCGATCAGGTCGCGGATGGCGCGATTGACGCCCGGGCTGATGCCGTAATCGTCGGCGCAGAGCCAGATCCGCCGCAGCGGCGCGGCCGCGCTCATTCGGCCGCCGTCCTCTTCGAGGCGTCCAGGCTTGAAGCGTCCTGGGCCTTCTCGGTTTCGAAATGCTTTTCACTGTGCTCGGCGACGAAGTAGATCGGGCGCGCCTTCAGCTCGGAGAGGATCTTGCCGATATATTCGCCGACGATGCCGATCATGATGAGCTGCACGCCGCCGATCGTCATCAGGCCGATCACGAGTGAGGGATAGCCGGGCACCTGCTTGCCGGTGGTCAAGACCTCCCAGAGGATCGACAGACCGAACAGGAACGCTCCGCCGGCGAGGATCACGCCGAGCAGGCTGGCGAAGCGCAGCGGCGCCACCGAGAACGAGGTGACGCCTTCGATCGAAAGACCAAGCAGGCGTGCGGCGCTGAAGGTCGTCACGCCATGGGTGCGCGGCGCGGGCTCGTAATCGACGCGGATCTGGCGGAAGCCGATCCAGCTCGCGAGGCCCTTGAAGAAGCGGTTGCGCTCGGGCAGCTGCCTCAGTGCTGCGACCGCGCGCGGCGACAGCAGGCGGAAGTCGCCGGCGTCTTCGGGAATCTTCTGGCGCGCGCCCCAATTGATCAGCGCATAGAAGCCGCGCCCGGCGAGCCGCCGCAGGAAGGGCTCGTTGTCGCGATGCGCCTTGGCGGTATAGACGACGTCGTAGCCGTCCTCGATCCAGTGCCGCACCAGTCGCTCGACCAGCGACGGCGGATGCTGGCCGTCGCCGTCCATGAACAGCACCGCGCCGAGCCGGGCATGGTCGAGGCCAGCCATCAGCGCGGCCTCCTTGCCGAAATTGCGCGACAGCGACACCACCTGGACGTCGACCGCGTCGGCCGGCAGCGAGCGGGCGATCGACAGCGTCGCGTCCGCGCTACCGTCGTCGACATAGACGACCTCGCAAGCCAAGCGATAGCGCTCCCGCAAGGTCTTTGCGAGATCGCAGATGCGCTGGTGCAGGGCGGCGAGGCCGGCGGCTTCGTTGTAGAGCGGGACGACAATCGACAGCCCCTTCGCGGCGGCGCTTGCCGCGGTGGTCGTCATGCCGGAAACGTCAGAGCCCAGCGTCATCGATCAAGGTTCCAGAGGCGTTCAAGGTCATCTCAACAGCATATGGTAGCTGCCGTTTGCTGTCGCTACGCTGAACGGAATTGCTCAACAAACTTTGGGCTCACTGCCGCAGGAACGCCTCGAGCCTGGCGAACAGCGGGTTCTCCCGGTCGAACACGTAATCCAGCGAAACCACCGAGACGGTCTCGGCGCCATGCCCGCGCAGGAAGCTCGCGAGTGCATAGAGCTGGCCCGGCGGGCAGTGCAGCGTGAGCATGCCTGACGAGGTCGGTCCGCCGAACGGGGCTTCGACGCCGAAGCGCTCGTGGGCCTCGGTGAGCATGGCCGCGTCGCACTGGCGGAAGCGGGTGCGGACTTCGCGGTATTTGTTGGCCCGCGCCCGCGCCGCGATGTGATCGAGGATGATTCGCGCGGTCTCCCGCGCTTGCGGCGACCAATCGGCGTCCCTTGAGGCGACCAGATTGGCCTGGCTGCGCAGGATCACGCCGTCGTCGAGCACCCGCAATCCGTTGGCGGCGAGCGTCGCGCCGGTCGTGGTGATATCGACGATCAACTCGGCGCTGCCGGCGGCCGGTGCGCCTTCGGTCGCGCCCGTGCTTTCGACGATGCGGTAATCGGTGATGCCTTGGCTCTGGAAGAAGGCGCGGGTGAGATTGATGAACTTGGTTGCGACCCGCATCCGCATGTGATGCTGCTCGCGGAAGCCGGTGGTGACGTCGTCGAGGTCGGCCATGGTGCGGACGTCGATCCACGCCTGCGGCACCGCGACGACGACGTCGGCATAACCGAAGCCGAGGCCTTCGATCAGGGAGACGCGCTTGTCGGCGTCCGCGATGGTCTCGCGCACCAGATCCTCGCCGGTGACGCCGAGATGCGCCGAGCCGCGGGACAGTTGCGAGGCGATCTCGCTCGCCGAGAGATAGGCGACTTCGACATTGTCGAGGCCCGCGAGCGTGCCGCGATAGTCGCGGGCGCCGCCCGCCTTCGACAGCTTGAGCCCGGCGCGGGCGAAGAAGGCCTCGGTGTTTTCCTGAAGGCGACCCTTGGAGGGAACGGCCAGAACGAATGGCGCGCTCATGACTTAAGCTCCCACCTTGCGGCCGATCCGGGTCAGCGCATCCACCCAGACCGAGAAACCGACCGCGGGGATCGGCTCGGCCGATCCAAGCTGGGTCATCAGCCCGTCATAGCGGCCGCCGGCAACCAGCGGCTCGGCGCCGTTGCCGCGGTGATGCAGCTCGAATTCGAAGCCGGTGTAGTAGTCGAGCCCGCGCCCGAACGCGGTCGAAAACCGCGTCCCCTTCACATCGATGCCGCGCGCCGCCATGAAGCCGACCCGGCTTTCAAACTGGTCGATCGCAGCACTGAGGTCGAGCTTCGCATCATTGGTGAGCGCGCGCAGCTCGGCCACGGCGTCATCGGGGTTACCCGATATCGACAGGAAACGCTTGAGCACGGCGATGGCTTCGCGCGGCAGCGCGCCGCCCTTCAGCGTCGACTGCTCGAGGAAGCGGTCGGCAATCTCGGCCGTGGTGCGGCCGCCGACATTGGTGGTGCCGGCGATCGACATCAGATCGGTGACGAAAGCGAGTGCTGCCTTGCGGTCGGAGCCGGTGAGCGCCGCGAGCACGCCCTCATATTCGCTGCGGGTCGCTGTGGTCGCGGCTGCCAGCCGTTCCAGATCCTGCTCCAGGCTGATCTTGCGGTTGAAATCCTTGACCAAGCGGCGGCGCCAGACCGGATAGAGGTCGAGCGCGTCGAGCAGCGCGTTGAACAGCGCCACGTCGCCGGTGCGGATCTCGACGTCGCGAACGCCGAAGGCGGCGGTCGCCTCCAGCGCCAGCGCCAGCATCTCGGCATCGGCCGCGGCGCGGTCCTGGCGGCCGAACGACTCGATGCCGGCCTGCAGGAATTCGCTGCTCTGGCCGTTGCGGTAGCGGAACACCGGGCCGAGATAACTGAACCCGGCCGGCTGGCCGGCACGGCCAGAGCTGAGGTAATCGCGGGCCACCGGTATGGTCAGGTCCGGGCGCAGGCAGAGCTCATCGCCGGAGAGGTCCGTGGTCAGGTACAGGCTCTTGCGGATGTCCTCGCCGGAGAGATCCAGGAACGGTTCGGCCGGCTGCAGGATGGCGGGCTCGGCCCTGACATAGCCGGCCTGGCCGAACGACAGCAGCAGCGTGTCCGCCCAGGCGGCGGAGCCGGCAGCGTTTGAGGTGGCAGTCGCGGTCATCTCGGGGTCCATCGTCCCGGTGGAACCGGGCAGGGCAAGCAGGGAACGAATTGCCGCAGGCCTTAGCATGGCCCGAAAGCGGTTTCGACCTCCAAAGGATCAATCGCTTAACAGCGCCGGAGCGACCGCGCCGTCAGCAGAGGATGCGAAGCCCAAATCAGGTATCGTCGCCAAGCTAGGTAATATAATACCGATCGATCGCGCTGCGGCCGACCCAGTTAGGTTGGACGCCTCACCCTCATTCATTTCGGCCAGGCAGGTCTCCGGGCCGCTTTCACGAAGGAATGGGCCGCCTGGGCGGAAAGCTCGGCCCTCGCATGTAACCTCATCCGCGAACTGCTTGGCCCGGTTGAGGATGTCCACTGGTCTCATGCTCAATTTGGGTAGGGCGGACGATCCGTTCGCAGAGCCTTGGTTTACCATGCGAAAGTTGGTTTCCGATTCATGCGACAACGCACAGATGTAATCCGAACGGTCGCGCGACACACGCTGGCCTATATGCTGTTTTGATTAGCGAGATGTTCCGGCACTACGACTTAGATCCACTCGACCTTCTGATCGTTCGTGCCATTCTCAATGCCCCGCGACCTGCGGCGCGCCGGGGCCAGAGGGCCGGGTGGTTTGCGTCGCGCTAAAGTCGCCGTCTCTACGAAGAAGGTCAGGTAAGCAGCAGAACATGGATCAAAGCCGTCTAGTCCCTGCTCGCGAGGCAATGCAAAAGATAGCGGCGGATCGCTTGATGTCGTTCCAGGATCTCAAGCCATCCTCGGCGCTCGAGCTCAAATCGTATGACATCGATCATTTCGGTGAGACCGAGAAATACGCCGGCGCATCGAGCATGCCGTTGTCTGTCGGGACGACCGCGATCATGCGTGCCCGGCTCACCTTGCCGACCCTGACCCTGTCGCTGTTGAAAACCTTCCCCCGGATCATTCGCGGCTATCAGCTCACCAATGCTGCCGCAGTGGTGGTACCGATGGATCACGTGACCTCTGCCCGCATCAACGGGCAATCGATCGGCGGTTCTGTTGTCATTCTAAAAGGCGGTTCAGATTGCTTGGTGCATGAGCCGGAGGGGCGTCTGCTGGCGGTGGTCTACTTCAGTCCATCCGGGCGGGAGCCATTGCCTGAATTGAGCGATGGATGCCATTTGCTGAATCCGGCGCCGGACGTGCTTGCCTCGCTGCGCCGTCTGATCTCGATCTCGCTTGAAACCGCGGCAAATGACCCGGACTTCCTGAACGAGCCGGCTTCGCAAACGATTGTCGAACGATCACTGCTCAGCACGATGGATGCGGCGATCTGGTCCAGTGTCGCAAGCGCACCTGCGTCGTCCACCACCGAGCATTATCGGCGGATCGTGGCTGATATGGAAAAACTGATTCGGCGCGATCTGATGATCTGGCACAAGACCACCGAACTGGCGGAACAGGCGGGCGTGTCGGTCCGGACTCTCCAGAGTGCGACACGGGCCATCTGCGGCATGAGCCCACATCGCTATAGCCGGGTCTTGCGCCTCTGGTCGGTACGCAAGCAACTGCGCACCGGCCGAGCAGGCCGGAGTGTGAAGTCCTGCGCGCTTGCGCATGGTTTCTGGCATCTCAGCGAATTCGCAGCGAGCTACAGAGAGGCTTTCGGAGAGTTGCCTTCGGAGACCCTGAACCGATCGCTACGAGGCGAATAGCAACGTGCCTTAGCCGCGTTCGCCACCCCAGTCGCCCAGCACCGCCTGCACCAGCGCCAGCGCGGCCACCGCGGCGGTGTCGGCCCGCATGATGCGGGGTCCGAGCGCCAGCCGCAGGATTTTCGGCTGCCGCAGCAGCAGGACCCGCTCTTCCTCGGCAAAGCCGCCTTCGGGTCCGATCAGCACGTCGATTCCCTCCCCGGCGCGTGTGGCTTGCAAGCTCCGAATGGGGTTTTCGAGCTCCGCCGCCTCGTCGCAGAAGATCAGCAGTCTGCCAGCGGCGCGCAGGGTCAAGAAGCGCTCCAGCGGCACCGGCTCGGCAACGGTGGCGATGCTGAGAATGCCGCATTGCTCGGCCGCCTCGACGACATTGGCGCGCATCCGCTCGGTATTGACGCGTGAGGCCTGGGTGAATCGGGTCAGAACCGGCTGCAGGCTGGCGGCGCCCATCTCGATGGCCTTCTGCACCATGTAGTCGAGCCGGGCATGCTTGAGCGGGGCGAAGATGTAGGCGAGGTCGGGCAGCCGGTCCTGCGGCCGGGTCTGCTGGAGGATGACGAGACCGTCCGGCCGCTTGCGGCCTTCAATGGCGGCCTGCCACTCGCCGTCGCGGCCGTTGAACGCCAAAACCTCGGCCCCGGCGGCAAGCCGCAGCACATTGCCGAGATAATTGCTCTGGTCGCGGTCGAGCTCGACCCTGCCGTCCTGGGCAAGCGGGGCGTCGACGAACAGGCGGGGGCCGCGGAAATCGTGGGAAGGCATCGTCAAAGGTCCGATTTGCCGCCGTTCTTAACCGAAAGCAGTCCTTTCGGGGTAAATTTTGCCAAAATGGTGCGTCGGCGCGCCGCGCTCCCGCCCTATTCAACGGGTTGTTAAGGGCCGGCGGGAATCGTAAAATCGCGAGCACGCTGGTTGCGCTTCAATTGGGAAGACGCCGAACCCGCATGCTCCTGCCGGAGAGACTGCCTTGATGATCCGTCATTTGATGGTTCCGATCACTGCCGCCATGGTCACGATGGGCGCCGTTGGTGCCTATGCGCAGGGTTTTCCCGCGCCGCTGCCGGGCCAGGCCCCAACCAGTTCCGCCTTCCCGCCCGTCAATGGCTCGGCGCCCGTCGCCTCCGTCGGCGGCGCGCCGCAATCGTCCTTCCCCGTGAATGGGGCCGCTCCTGTCGGTGGCGCCGGCGCCTTCAGCGCGGCCCCGCCGACGCAAGCCGGTCCCGGCGAGGACTGCATGAAGGCGTTCATGCCTCTGCGCGAAGATGCCGAAAAACGCGGCAAGCTGATCAAGGCCGCGAGCGACCGTCACGCCCCGCCTGACGAGGCCTGCAAGCTGATCCGCAACTTCAGCCAGGCTGAGACCAAGATGATCAAGTACATCGAGGCCAACGCCTCGAAGTGCGGGATTCCGGCGCAGGTCGGCGCGCAGATGAAGGACGGCCACAAGAACACCGAGGCCATGGCGGCGAAGGTCTGCAATGTCGCGCAGCAGATGCAGAACCAGCCGCGCGGACCGGCCGGTCCGTCGCTGAGCGAAGTGCTGGGTTCGGGCTCGCCGCCCGAGGCCAATGCCGGCAAGAAGGGCGGCAGCACCTTCGACACACTCAACGGCAACGTCCTGACGCGATGAGCGACACGTCAGCCCGAGTTGCCGATTCCACTGGCAACTGGGTCGATACGCGTGCGCCGCAATGGGCGCGGCCTTATCTGCGCTTGTCCCGCTTCGATCGTCCGATCGGCTCCTGGCTCCTGTTGATGCCGTGCTGGTGGTCGGCGGCGCTCGCCGCCGGCATGGCCCATGACGTCCGCGGCCTGCCGCTCACCATCGTCCTGTTCTTCATCGGCGCCTTCGTCATGCGGGGGGCAGGCTGTACCTGGAACGACATCACCGACCGTGACCTCGACGACAAGGTCGAGCGCACCCGCTCGCGGCCGCTGCCCTCGGGCCAGGTGAGCGCGAAGCAGGCGCTGGCGTTCATGGTCGCGCAGGCGCTGATCGGGCTCGTGGTGTTGCTGCAGTTCAACCGCTTCGCGATCCTGACCGGCATTGCCTCGCTGCTGATCGTCGCGATCTACCCGTTCATGAAGCGCATCACCTGGTGGCCGCAGATCGTGCTCGGGCTCGCGTTCTCCTGGGGCGCCCTGATGGGATTTGCCGTCACCTTCGGGCGGATCGATGTCACCGCGCTCGTGCTCTATGCCGGCGCGATCTCCTGGGTGATCGGCTACGACACGATCTACGCGCATCAGGACGCCGAGGACGATGCGCTGATCGGCATCAAGTCCACCGCGCGCCTGTTCGGCGCGCATACGCACCAGGCGCTGATACTGTTCTACGGCCTCGCGGTGCTGCTGATCGGCGTGGCGCTGGCGTCGGGCGATGCGCGCTGGCCGGCCTGGCTCGGACTTGGGGCCTTCGCCGTGCATCTGGCCTCGCAGATCGGGCGGCTGAATATCAGCGACGGCGATCTCTGCAAGCGCCTGTTCTACTCGAACCGCGACGCGGGGGTGTTGTTGTTTGCGGGTTTGCTGGCCGACGCGGTGATGCGGACGGCTTAACTCCGGGCGATGATCTCGCGCTCATCGCGATGCACCGACAACTCCCGTGCAACACCGGTGCGGCGGCGCATCAGAAATTTCGGACGGCGGTCGCGAATCGCGTTGGCGCGGCGGCGGCGCGGCGTGGGCTTGCGTGCGCCTTCGTCGAGCTGCGGAAGCGCGAACAGCTCGCTCCAGATCGCCCAGGCCTCAACGAGTTCGTCGCCATCGGCGCTGACCAGCAGCGGAATGGAGAGCGAGGGATCGCGATGCACGAGGACGAGGGTCTGGGCCTCGTCGTTGCCGCGCAGCGCGACGCCGATGAAGTCGCTGACGCGGACGTTGATCGCCATCCGCATGCCGCGGACGGCACGGTGCAGCACGACACGTTCGCGATGAAGCTCGATCTGCCGGACATATCCGTCGGCACGCGGATCATGCGCATCGAAGCGGACCGGAAGGGAAAGGGGGTGGGGGCGCCGGGGGGGGGGGCCCCCCCCCCCCCCCCGCCCCCGGGTTTCTGTTTGTAACCCCACCGCGATATTTGTACCCCCCCCGGGTATTTTTAAGGGGGGGGGGCAGGG
>NZ_JBVVPP010000009.1:88794-146605 GCF_055811315.1 Bradyrhizobium sp. MI1.4
CTCCGGCCCCCCCCCCCCGCCGCCCCCCCCGCCGCCCCCCCCCCCCCCGCGCCCCGCCCCCCCCCCCCCCCCCGCCCCCCGCCCCCCCCCCCCCCCCCCCCCCCCCCCCCCCCCCCCGGCGGGAGCGATCCCGCTTGTTGCTGTTTGACGCCTCACGGCTTTAGTTCTCCCCGCCGGGATTATGTTCCCGGTCGATGCGAGGACCTTAGCGCGTGCCTTTCCGAAACCGCTTAAAAAGGCTGGTTAATCCAACCTCACCGCCGCGCATGATTGACAAGACCTTGGCGCGCATGATTGACGAGACGTTGCGCACAAGCTGCGAATCTGAGCTTTTGGTGGGCTGAAAATGCTTGAAGTCCGCGCGATCAGGGCACATCTGTGGGTTCCGGTCCCGCAGCCCGACCCAACAGGATTTCGTTTGTGAACCCTTCACCAAGCTCGACGCTTTCGCCCAAGGATTCGTCCACAGCCAGCCGCGACCTGTTCGACCAGTCTGCGCTCTCCGATCTCGCGCAGCGGCTGGTAGAGGCTGCCAGGCGCGCCGGCGCGGATGCGGCCGATGCGGTCGCCGTCCGTGGCGTCTCGCAAGGCGTCGAGGTGCGCGACGGCCGGGTCGAGGAATCCGAACGTTCCGAGGGCGACGATGTCGGCTTGCGCGTGCTGGTCGGCCGACGCCAGGCGGTGGTCTCGACCAACGACGCCAGCGGCGATGCCGTGACCAAGCTTGCCGAGCGAGCGGTTGCGATGGCGCGCGTCGCGCCCGACGACAAATATGTCGGCCTTGCCGATCCCGCACTGCTCGCGCGCGACTTCCCCGATCTCGATCTGCTCGACCCTGACGTGCCCGCGACCTCGGAGCTCGAGCGCCGCGCGCTCGAAGCCGAGGCTGCGGCGCTCGCTGTGAAGGGCGTGACCAAATCCGGCGGCGCCTCGGCCTCCGCCGGCATGGGCGGCATGGTGCTCGTCACCAGCACCGGCTTCCACGGCTCTTATCTGCGGTCCAGCCAGGGCATCTCCGCCACCGCCATTGTCGGTGACGGCACCGGCATGGAGCGCGACTACGACTTCACCTCGGCGCCGCATGGTGTAGACCTCTTGTCACCGGAGATCGTCGGCCGTTCCGCGGGCGAGCGCACCGTGGCGCGCTTCAATCCGCGCAAGGTCGAGACCTGCAAGGTGCCTGTGGTGTTCGATCCGCGCGTCGCGGGCTCGCTGGTCGGTCACGTCGTCGGCGCCATCAATGGTGCTTCGATCGCGCGCAAGACCAGTTTCCTGAAGGACAAGCTCGGCCAGCAGCTGTTCGCCAAGAACATCCGCATCATCGACGATCCCCTGCGCAAACGCGGCCTGCGCTCGCAGACGTTCGACGCCGAAGGCGTTGCCGTGAAGAAGATCGCGCTGATCGAAGAAGGCGTGCTGACGACCTGGCTGCTCGATTGCGCCACCGCGCGTGAGCTCGGTCTCACCACCACCGGCCATGCCCATCGCGGCGTCTCCTCCTCGCCGTCGCCCGGGCCGTATAATCTGCATCTCGAACCCGGCACTCCCACGCCGGCCGAGCTGATCTCCGACATCAAGCAGGGGTTCTACGTCACCGATTTGATTGGCTCGGGGGTCAACGGCGTGACCGGCGATTACAGCCGCGGCGCCTCCGGCTTCTGGATCGAGAACGGCGAACTCACTTATCCCGTGAGCGAGGTGACGATCGCCGGCCATCTGTTCGAGATCTTCAAGTCGATGCAGCCGGCGAACGATCTCGAGTTCCGCTACGGCGTCAATGCGCCGACGGTGCGCATCGAGGGTTTGACGCTTGGCGGACGTTGACGCGAACGCAACCGGTGAAGCCATCCTGACGCGCGACGCGGCGCTGCTGCAAGAGACGGTGCGGGAGGCGGGCGCACTCGCGCAGTCGATGTTCCGCACCGAGCTGAAGAAGTGGACCAAGGGCGCGTCCTCGCCGGTCTCGGAAGCCGACATTGCCGTCAACGATCTCCTGGAAGCGCGCCTGCGCGCGGCGACGCCCGACTATGGCTGGCTGTCGGAGGAGAGCGCCGACGACGAGGTGCGGCTGTCGCGGCGGATGACCTGGATCGTCGATCCCATCGACGGCACCCGCAACTATCTCAATGGCCATGACGAATGGTGCGTCAGCGTGGCGCTGGTCGAGGATGCCTCGCCAGTGCTGGCCGCGGTGTTCGCGCCGACGAGCGAAGAGTTCTTTTTCGCCGCCCGCGGCCACGGCACGACCCTCAACGAGGTGCCGGTGCGGGCGACGTCGGGATCCGAGCTTGGCTTCTCGCGGGTCGCGGGTCCGAAGCCCCTGGTCGAGCGCCTGAAGCCGTCACTGGGCGAGATCAAGCTGCATCCGCGAATCGGTTCGCTCGCGCTGCGTCTGTGCCGGGTCGCTCATGGCGCGCTGGATGCGGCTTTTGCGGGCGGCAACAGTCATGATTGGGACCTTGCGGCGGCGGATTTGATCGTGCAGGAAGCCGATGGTAGGATGAGCGATCTCTCCGGAGATCCCATCCTCTATAACCGCCGGCAAGTCACGCATGGGGTGCTGGTGGCAGCGGGTCGCGATCGTCATGCGAACATTGTCTCGCATTTTCGAAACCGCCCCTTGCCGTGAAGCGCTTTCTCGTGCTTGTCGAACACTGCTTTGCCGGGCAGCCCGTTAGGAACAGAACCGATGCCAGATAGTGCCCCGCAACAACTGCTCCACCTCGTCGTCGGCGGCGAGCTCGTCGATCTCGAGCACAACACCTTCAAGAACCTCGACGACGTCGAGATCGTCGGCCTCTATCCGAACTATGCGACCGCGCACGCCGCCTGGCGTGCCAAGGCGCAGAGCACGGTCGACAACGCGCAGATGCGCTATTTCATCGTCCATCTCCACCGGCTGCTCGACCCGAATCAAGAACCGGCGCGTTGAAAAAGCTGCTTCGCAATACGCTGAGGAGCAGTTTCGTCCAGCGTGCCGTCGGAATCCTGGCGGCGGAATATCTGCGTCTGGTGTGGCGGACGAACAAATTCACGTTCGATCCGCCCGACGTCTATGACCGCGTCGAACCGCAGATCCCGGCGATCTTCGCGTTTTGGCACGGCCAGCATTTCCTCACCCCCTTCATCAAGAACAAGGACTGGTACAAGGCCAGGGTCCTGATCTCCCGTCACCGCGACGGCGAGTTCAACGCGATTGCCGCCGAGCGGCTCGGCATCGGCACCATCCGCGGGTCCGGCGACCATGGCGGCGCGTTTCACCGCAAAGGCGGGGTCGGTGCCTTCAAGGAAATGGTGCGGACGCTCCAGGACGGTTGTAATGTCGCGCTGACCGCCGACGTCCCCAAGCGCTCGCGCGTGGCCGGGCTCGGCATCATCATGCTGGCACGGGAATCGGGGCGGCCGATCATGCCTTTTGCGATGGCGACCAGCCGCTTCGTCCGGCTCAAGAACTGGGACCGCACCACCATCAACCTGCCGTTCGGGCGGGGCGCATTGGTCGGCATCAAGGAAATCCACGTTCCACCGGATGCGGACGCCGCCACCATGGAAGCGCTGCGGCTCGAGCTGGAGGAGACCTTGAACGAGGCGACCCGCCGCGCCTATGCGCAACTCGGCCGGCCGGGACCTGCAGATGCCTAAATCGCTGCCCGGCTCGCTGCCTTTGACGCTGCGGATGTACCGGCGCCTGGCGCGCGGCCTGGTGCCGCTCGCGCCTGTGCTGATCAAGCGGCGCCTGAAGCAGGGCAAGGAAGATCCCGCGCGCGTCGGCGAACGGCGCGGCCTGTCCCGGGACGTGCGGCCGCACGGCCCGCTGGTCTGGATTCATGGCGCCAGCGTCGGCGAGGTCCTCGCCGCGGCGGCATTGATCGAGCGCTTGCGCGATCTGAACCTGCGCATTTTGCTCACCTCGGGCACCGTCACGTCGGCTGCCATTGTCGCAAAGCGCTTTCCGCCCGACGTCATCCATCAATACGTGCCGTATGATTCCCCGCGTTATGTCGCGCGCTTCCTCGACCATTGGAAGCCGTCGCTGGCGCTGTTCATCGAATCCGATCTGTGGCCGAACCTGATCCTGGCAGGCGCCGCGCGCCGCGTGCCGATGGTGCTGATCAACGGGCGAATGTCGCCGCGCTCGTTCCCGCGCTGGCGCCGCATGCAGGGCACCATCTCGGCGCTGCTGTCGCGTTTCGACATTTGTCTGGCGCAGTCGAAGACCGATGCCGAGCGCTTCTCGGCGCTCGGCGGCCGGGACGTCGTCACCACGGGCAATCTCAAGCTCGACGTGCCGGCGCCGCCGGCCGATCCTGCCAAGCTCGAACGGCTGATGGCGATGACGCGCGGGCGTCCGATCATCGTCGCGGCCTCGACCCATCCGGGCGAGGAGGAGATGCTGGTGGCGGCGCATCGCAGCCTCAGCGGATTCTTCCCGCAGCTCCTGACCGTGATCGTGCCGCGCCATCCGGATCGCGGCTCCTCGATCACGGGCCTGATCACGGCGTCCGGCCTGAAGCCGGCCCTGCGCTCGCGCGACGAGCTGCCGACGGCGACCACCGACGTTTATGTCGCCGACACCATGGGCGAGCTCGGCCTGTTCTATCGCCTCTCGGACATCGTGTTCATGGGCGGATCGCTGATCCACCATGGCGGCCAGAATCCGATCGAAGCGATCAAGCTCGGCGCGGCCATCGTCCATGGTCCGCACGTCTTCAATTTCGCCGACGTCTACGAGGCGCTCGATCACAGCGGCGGTGCGCGCCAGGCCGACACGCAGGAGCTGCTGATCAAGCAGCTCGGCCAGCTGCTCGCCGATCCTGCCGTGCGTCACAAGATCCAGCAATCGGGCGCCGGCGTGGTCGAGGATCTCGGCGGCGCGCTCAACCGCACCATGACCGCGCTCGAGCCTTATCTTCTGCAGTTGCGGATCGAGATGGGGGCCGCCAATGCGTGAGCCGGCCTTCTGGTACCGGCCACGTTCGCTCGAATCGTACGCATTGGGGCCGCTGGGTGCGCTCTACGGCGCGATCACCGAACGGCGGATGCTGCGCGCGGGCGTCGACGCCGGCATCCCCGTGATCTGCGTCGGCAACTACCATGTCGGCGGCGCCGGCAAGACGCCGACCGTGCTGGCACTGACGAAGCTCCTGCGCGAGCTCGGCGAGACGCCGGTGGTGCTCAGCCGCGGCTATGGCGGTAGCCTCAGGGGCCCGGTAATGGTCGACCGCATGCGTCACACCGCGTCCGACGTCGGCGACGAGCCGCTGATGATGGCGCGCGACGTTCCCGTCACGGTCGCGCGCGACCGCCTCGACGGCGTCGTGCTGGCGAAGTCGCAAGGCGCCACCGTGATCCTGATGGACGACGGTTTCCAGAACCCGCGTCTTCTCAAGGACACCTCGCTGATCGTGATCGACAGCGAGCGCGGCCTCGGCAATGGCAAGGTGTTTCCGGCCGGTCCGCTGCGTGCGCCGCTGGAGGCGCAGCTCGCGCGCACCGACGCGCTGGTCGTGATCGGCGGCGGCCGCGCCGCCGATGGTGTCGCCGCCGAGCTAGCCAGGCGCAACAAGCCGGAACTGCGCGCGCGGCTGAAACCCGACGCCGAGGCGGTCGCAAGACTGTTGGGCAAGCCGGTGTTCGCGTTCGCCGGCATCGGCGATCCCGAACGGTTCTTCCGTACGTTGCGCGCCAGCGGCATCGAGCTCGCGCGCACGCGCGCCTTCGCCGATCACCACATGTTTTCGAACGAGGAGATCGCAGCCGTCGCTGCGGAGGCGCGGCGCGCGCAGCAAACGCTGGTGACGACGGAAAAGGATTTCGCACGTCTGCACGGCCGCGAAGGCGTGCCGGATGACATCGTGCCTTTCGCGGTGCAGCTCGAGTTCGATGACCCGGTTGCGCTTCGGCAATTGATCAGCGATCATCTCTACAAGGCGCGCGAGCGGCGGTTTTCCAGGCGATGATCTCGTAAGGTGGGCGAGATCTGATCGGGACGACATGTCGCACTGATGAATTTCCTTCCGCACGTTCGGGAGTTGATGTAGCCTCGCATGAGAGCCGTCACCGGGACGTGCCGAACTCCCGGAAATCATCGACGGCGTTTATGCCCACGGCGGGCAGTACCTTCATCATTTCAGATGCAGCGGCCGTAACGACGAGTTCGGAACGGCAGGGAAAGTCATTGCCAAAAACCCAGAGGAGAACATGCCATGCATTTTTGCCTCACCGGACAATACACACCCCGCGCTCTCAATGCCATTTTGGAGAACCCCAAGACCGATCGTCAGGAGGCGGCAAGAAAACTCATCGAAGCGGCCGGCGGAAAGCTGATTTCGATGTTCAGCGTTGCGGCCGACGGCCCAGGCGTGTTGGTGATTTTCGATGTGCCTGATCCGGGTGCGGCTCCGGCCATCTCCGGCCTGACCGTCACGGCGGGCACCCTGCAGAACGTGAAACTGACGCGGCTGTTCACGCAGGACGAGATCAAGCAGGTTCGCCAGAACGCGGCGAAGCTGCGTTCTTCGTATACTCCGCCCGGAAGCTGACATCCGGATCTAAAGCGAAGCCGCCGCAGTCGAAGGAAGCGGCGGCAACGCTCACCTCACAGCAAGAATCACGTCTGCAACCGAGGCAAGGCGAAGGCCTTCCAGCCTGCGTTGACGAACCATGCTGTCCGGTGCGTGCTGCGTCCGCGGCGTTCAGCAGTCAATCATGCTCACCACGCCCCAACGGCCATCAATCCGATAATGGTCAGGCATGAGACGCAGGCCACCATGGCGGTATAGTACTCGGGTGTATTCATTGCTGCCTCCCAAACTGTTGCCAACTGCTTGGTCACTGGTACGGGGAGAGATCGCCGGTCTCGGGCCGCTTCAATTCGGCGCGCGGCGACCGGTCTTGCGTTGTGCGTCCGTCCTCTCATCGTCACCCTGATCCGGATGATGATGCGCGTCGAGAGCTTCAAAGCGTTCAGCTGCGATCAGAAGCTGTTTCCGCATTTCAGCGAGGCGGGCGCGGCAATATTCACGATAGAGCAGGTCTAATATGGTGGGCATGATCACCCCCATCGTTGATTTTCGATTACAGATATTCCACCGCAAATTTTCGAGGTGATCGTAGCCCGACAGATGGCTCTTCGATATGAGCCCGTTCACAGACTGCGCCAATTCCAGAGCTCAGTGGCCGCTTGGCTGACTTGATTGTCTGTGCGATAAAAAGAGCAGGGCCAGTTACCTAAGATGAAGCATAGCGGCGCTTTGTTTCACCAAGACTTCGTCAAACAACCTAAGAGCGCCAATCGCAACAAAGAATCCAACCACAACGCGAAATAACTAACCATGGAGTGCAAGCACTCTTCGATGCAACGCGGATTGGCATAACGGAAATCATCTCGGCTGTGAGAGCAGCATTTCCGATGCGTCCGAACATGCCTCGTGAAAAAGCTGCACCGCTCGTGCTATGCCGGCAGGGCAGCTGCGCTTTGCCCATCGACAGCAGCCTGCCATTCAGGCGCCATTCATCGCAAGCTCCTATCGTTTTCAGACGCTCAGGAGAATGCGATGAAGTTGCCGTCCGCCGCCGTTGCCGCCAGTCTTGTGGGTCTGATCGTGGCGCCGGTGTTTGCACAGACGGCACCGCCGGCGGCGTCCACCGCCACAGTGCCGGTCCCCGCGACCAAGCGCGCGACGTGTCTTTCCGCGACGGCGAGCCTGAAGGGACAGGACAAGCGCGACCAGATGCAGCTCTGCATGGCGCAGGCGCGGCTCGATTGCCTGAAGCAGGCGATCGATCAGAAGATCGTCGGCGAGACCAGGAAGAGTTTCATCAAGACCTGCGTGGGCGCGGATGGCGCGGAGCAGCGATAGACGCGCGGCTGCGGCCTCACGCCTGCGGCTTGGGCGCGCCCGGGTAATGCCGCTCGAGCACGGCGGCGGGCGTGGCGTAGGCTTCCTGCAGGTCCACGCTCCAGTATTTCAACTCGTCGAGCGGGATGCGCGTATCGGTGATCGCGCAACGCACGAAGGTCCCCGGCGAGATCACGCGGAAATCGCCGTCGAGATATTGCACCTGCGCTTCGCCATGGCCCGAGGGGCCGAACTTGTTCAGCACGGTCGAAAGTCTCCGTGGAAGGCCGCTCCGGGATCACCTGGGAGGGCACGATGTGTTGGACGGGATGTAGCATAGATAGGGTGGCTTGTCCGCCCGGTAAACCCACCGGTTTGTGATGTTTTGGCGCCGTTTCCGCGTGATAGTGCTTGAGCGAAGGATCCAACGGCAAAGTTCGATGCGCCTTCCGTTCACCGCCCTGTTCCTGACCTTCCTGATCTCGGCCGCGCACGGCTCGCCGGCGCCGCAGCCGGTCGAGATTCCGCTGGCGTCCGGCGTGCTGCATGCGCAGCTCTACAAGCCCGAGGGCACCGGGCCGTTTCCGACCGTGATCGCGCTCCACGGCTGCGGCGGCCTCGGTGGCCATTCCGATTCCGTCCTGCCGCGCTACCGCGACTGGGCCGAGCGGCTGCTCAAATCCGGCAACGCCGTGCTGCTCCCTGACAGCTACGGCTCGCGCGAGCTCGGGCCGCAATGCCGCGTCAAGGAGATCCACGTCAAGGCGCGGCGCGAACGCGTCACCGATATCGCGGCGTCGCGCGCCTGGTTGATGAAACAGAGTTGGGTTGCGCGCGACCGTGTCAGCCTGATGGGCTGGGCCAACGGCGCCAGCGCGCTGCTCTGGGCCGTGCGTCCGCAAAACCTTGCGCGCGAGACGGGCCCGGATTTCCGCGCCGCGATCGCGTTCTATCCGGACTGCAGGATTTCCGCCGGCCTCGGGTGGAGCACACGGGTGCCGACGCTGGTGCTGATCGGTGGCAATGACGACGTCTCGTCGCCGCCGGCCTGCCGCCAGATGGTCGATGGTGCGCATGGCCGCAGCGCGCTCGCGCGCATCGTGGTCTATCCCGGCGCCTATCACGATTTCGACCGCGCCAACACCCCGCTGCATGCAGCGAGCGGCAGCACCGACGCCGCCGCGCCCGAGCACGGCCATCTCGGCACCGATGCGGCAGCGCGCGCGGAGTCGCAGAAGGAAGTCGTGGAGTGGCTGGCGCGATGATGGCAGTGCCGTAGCCCGGATGAGCGTAGCGATATCCGGGTAGGCCTGTCCCGCATGTCGCTGCGCTCATGCGGGCTACATGTGGCGAGCGGGGCCGCCCAAGGGAACAACAGCGGACAGCCCCACATCGACCACCGCCCTGCACGGATCATGGCCGACCGTGACTCTCCGGATCGCGCGCCGTGATGGTTTCATTTCGTAACGACGCCATCATTCGACCACGATGTCGATTAAACGCAATCCCATGCGCAACCGCTTCGTCCTGTTCTCCTCCGCCCTGATCGTCTTCACCGTCGCGGTCTTCCTGTTTGAAGCCCATGCCGGCGCGCCAATGCGTGCGCCGGAACATTGCGGCTTCTGGACCACGATCGACGCGGGCTTGTCCTGCCGCTGAGACGCGCAGTCTTGTAGCCCGGATGAGCGTAGCGATATCCGGGGCCGCCGGTCCCGCATGTCGCTACGCTCATGTGGGCTACGACAGCGAGTTCGTGACACGCGTCCCACACACTCGCTGTCATCGCCCGGCTTGACCGGGCGATCCAGTAGGCCGAGGCGGCTGTGATGGATCGAGACGCCGCGGCGTACTGGATTCCCCGCTCCTGTGCGCAATTGCGCACAAGGCGGGGAATGACACCGAGGGTGGAACGCCGCCCTCCGCCTAAAACAAATTCCCCTGATCCACCGGCTTGCCCACGCGCTTCGGCGCAGGCTTGGCGTCCTGCGCGGCTGGCTTCGCTTGCGCCGGCGCGCGCTTCGCTGCAGCCGCGGGCCGATCCGCATCCGCGGTCGCACCGACACGGCCATCCGCAAACTCGATCTCGACCCGTGCGCCGGGACCGATCTCATTCGCCGAATGCAGCGGATGGCCGGCCTCGTCCCGCACCAGGGCAAAGCCGCGCGCGAGCACGCCGCGATAGGACAAGGCGGAGAGCAGCTTGCCGCTGTTCTCGACGCGGGCATCGAGCCGCTGGAGCAGCGTCACCAGCGCACGGCCTGCGCGCTCGGCCAGGCGATGCGTGCGCTCGCGCTGGCGGTGAATCGCGTTGCGCTGCGCCTGCGCATTGGAGAGTTTCGAGGCGCGCAAGCGCACCTCGAGCCCGGCAAAGTGGTCGCGCCGCCGCCGCAGCAGCGAGCGTGCGGATAGGCCGAGCCGCTCGCCGCACACGGTGAGGCGATGATCAGCCTGCGCGATCTGGCCGTGCAGCACCCGCAATGTCAGCTTGGCGCCTGCGGCGGTGAACCTGCGGAAATGTGCATGCGTGTTGGCCTTGAGGCAGCGGGGCAGGGACGCGCCCGCCGAATCCAGCCGCTGCCGCGGGATCGCCAGCAGATCGCCAGCGGCCGGCAGCGCGCGCGCGGCGGCACGCAGCTCGCTGCGGCGGCTCTCATGGCCGCGTTGCCAGCAGGACCGGGTGCGTCGCCCGAGATCGCCGACCTCGACGAAGAGATCGCTGCGCACCGGCACCGCCATCTCGGCCGCCGCCGTCGGCGTCGGTGCGCGCTTGTCGGCGACGAAATCGATCAGCGTGATGTCGGTCTCATGCCCCACCGCCGAGATCAGCGGGATCATGCTCTCGGCCGCGGCGCGGACCACGATCTCCTCGTTGAACGACCACAGGTCCTCCAGCGAGCCGCCGCCGCGCGCGACGATCAGCACGTCGGGGCGCGGAATCTTGCCGCCCTCCGGCAGCGCATTGAAGCCGCGGATCGCGGCCGCGACCTGCTCGGCCGAGCCTTCGCCCTGCACCTTGACCGGCCATACCAGCACGTGGCGAGGAAAGCGGTCCTCCAGGCGATGCAGGATGTCGCGGATCACGGCGCCGGTCGGCGAGGTCACCACGCCGATCACCTCCGGCAGCCACGGCAAAAGCTGCTTGCGCGCCTCGTCGAACAGGCCTTCGGCGGCGAGCTTCCTCTTGCGCTCCTCCATCAGCGCCATCAGCGCGCCGATGCCGGCCGGCTCCAGCGCCTCGATCACGATCTGGTATTTCGAGGACCCCGGATAGGTCGTGAGCTTGCCGGTGGCGATGACCTCGAGCCCCTCCTGGGGCTTGAAGCGCATGCGGCCGTGCACGCCCTTCCAGATCACCGCCTCGATCTTGGCGCTCTCGTCCTTGAGCGCGAAATAGCAATGGCCCGACGAATGCGCGCCGCGGAAGCCGGAGATCTCGCCGCGGACCCGGACATGGCCATAGGTGTCCTCGACCGTCCGTTTCAGGGACTGGGAGAGCTCCGAGACGGTGAATTCGGGAGTGTTGAGCAGGGGTTCCGCTGACGGCATCGGCAAACGATTCGGCATGTGGGGATCAGACCCGACGTTAAGGATTTTTGCAGCGCCGCGCCAATCCGCGTATTGACCAAAAGAGTACTCTGCAGTATAGAGTCCTCTATAGTTGATCGGTTTAAGGGGAGTGGATCATGGCAATTCGAGTGCTGCGCGGCGTTTTGAACGGACTGAAATGGGCTCTGTGTGCGGTCGGCGGTGTGGCGCTGATCCTGGCCGTGATGATCGCAACGCCGCTGGAGCGGCCGCCGGAGATGCGATCGGTCTCCGACTCCGCCAAGGGCATCGATTGGTCCACACTGCCTCCGCTCGAGCGTTTCCAGGCCCGCGACGGCACCTGGATCGGCTTCCGCCACTACGCTGCCAATGGTCTTGCAACGGGCCGCGGCGCGATCTTTATCCACGGCTCGTCCGGCTCCAGCGGCACCGTCAATCATGCCCTGACCCATGCCATCGCCGCGCGCGGGGTGGAGACCTGGGCGCTCGACATCCGCGGCCATGGCGGCTCCGGCACGCGCGGCGACATCGGCTATGTCGGCCAGCTCGAGGACGACCTCGTCGACTTCGTCGCTCAAATCCGCAAGACCGCGCCGGAGCTGCCGCTCACCTTGATCGGCCATTCCGCCGGCGCCGGCTTCTCGCTGCGCGTCGCCGCGACGCCGATCATGCAGGACATGTTCGTGCGCACCGTGCTGCTCGCACCCTATCTCGGCTATGACGCGCCGACCAACAAGCCGCATGCCGGCGGCTGGGCCAATGTCGACCTGCCGCGCTTCTTCGCGCTGGCCACGCTGCGCAAGATCGGCATCGACTGCTGTTCGCAGCTTCCGGTGCTCGCTCTCGCCGTGCCGGCGAGTTCGGCAAAATATCTCGTCTCGACCTATTCGGACCGCCTGACGCGCAATTTCGCAACGCGCGGCTATCGCACCGATTTTCCGGCGACGACCCGCCCGATCACGATCTTCGGCGGCGCCGAGGACGAGATGATGATCTCGGACAAGTACGCGGAGACCGTGCAGGCGGTGAAGCCGTCGGTCGACGTCAAGATCATCGACGGCATCAACCATATGGGCATCGTCACCAACCCGAAGGCGATCTCGGTCATCGCCGACGATGTGGCGACGCGCGGGACAGGGCAGTCATGATCGACAGCAAGGAAGCCTCGGCGGCGCTGGCCGATATCGACGACATCGTCCAGCGCGTGAAGCAATCGCAGCTCTACGAGCTGGCGAGCTTTGCTGCCGTCTGGTGGGGCGCATTGGTGTTCGCGGGCAATCTCGTGACCTGGCTTTGGCCGGTCTATGCGGGCTACGCCTGGGTTGCCGTGGACGTTTTGGGCGCCGGCGGTCTGGTGGCGCTGCGCATTCTCAATCCGCCACATTATTCCCATGGCGTCGCCTTCAACATCAGACTGCTTCTGGTGTTCGCGCTCTTCTTCGCCTTCGGTTATCTCTGCACCAGCGTGATCGGTCATTTCGGTCCGCGCCAGCTCGGCACGTTCTGGCCGCTCTACTTCATGCTGTTCTATTCGCTGGCGGGTCTCTGGTTCGGCTATGCCTTCATGGCGATCGGTCTCGGTATCTCCGCGCTGACGCTGATCGGCTATTTCTACATCGGCGAGGCGTTCCCGCTCTGGATGGCCTTCGTCAATGGCGGAGGCCTGATCCTCGGCGGCCTCTGGATGCGGCGGATCTGATGGCCGAGCTCGACGACATCATCCACCAGCCGTTGCGGCTCAAGATCATGGCGGCACTGAACGCGCTGCCGGCCACCGCAGGATTGGAATTTTCCCGGCTGAAAAAGCTCACCGGCGCCACCGACGGCAATCTCGGCGCGCATATCGAGACGCTGGCGAAAGCAGGCTACGTGTCGGTGGAGAAGGCGTTCGTCGGCAAGAAGCCGCAGACCACGGTGACTGCCACAGCCGCCGGCCGCGCCGCGTTTGCGCGGCATGTCGCGACGTTGCAGGAGATTATTGCGGGGAAGCAGGGGTAGGACGTACTCATAAATGTCGGCTTACCAACGCAAAGCGGAAGTCTCCCACCTCGGGCATGATCGATGGCTTGTGACCCGAAGCTGACCTGCGAGGCTCGCCCGTACAACGATAGTCCATATCAATTTGGGGATTGCCGGCATTGCGATGCCCGATTGCTGCGGGTCCAAAGCTATCTCGATACACGCTTCTTCAAAACCGTCCGCATCTTCAAGTGCCAGGAGCTCATTGCGACGATTGAGGCACCCACGACATCGATTAATCTATGTTAAAGCCGCGCCCCGTAACTGGGAGGTAAAACGTTCCCAACGGGGAAACGCGTGCGATGGACTACCGCGCTTATATCATGGGCGAGGACGGGCGGATCAGCGGCGTTCATGAGATGGATTGCGCCGACGACGAGGAGGCCACAGCCAAAGCGAGACAGCTGCTCGACGGCCACGATTTAGAAGTGTGGCACAGAGATCGGCGCGTCACTGTTCTCAAGCACCACACAAGACAGTAAGGCCGCTCAGTGGCGGTCGCGGCCATGCAATGTCCCCGGTCAGGCGGCCCTTAGCGGACATGCTCATCAGCTTGTCCTGACGCCGATAACCGCCATTAGCGGACCCTCGCGAACCCGTACCTACGGGGGGAACCAAGGGGCCCGTGATGCGTTAAGAGCAGTTCGGCGGGCCGGAGGGGCGTCCGCCCATGTTTATTGCACGAACGACGCTCGTATCGGGTCGTCGTTCCTCTCGCCCCCGAGAGCCGGGCACCCGCATGTCGAACGTAGAAGAATTCCCACTCTCCGCCCGGCACCGCCCCACAGAGTTCGAGGCCCTGGTTGCGGCCGGCGCTGCCGCGCTCGATGCCATTCCGGGCGCAGTCTATCTCTGTGACGCGGAGGGGCTGCTGGTCGCCTATAACGCGGAGGCTGTGGTGCTGTGGGGGCGCACACCTGATGTTGGGAGGGAGCGCTTCTGCGGTTCACACCAGCTCTACCTGCTGGATGGAACTCCCCTCGCGCATGCCGACTGCCCCATGGCCACCGCCGTTCGCGCGGGAACGCCGACGCGCAATGCCGAAGTGATAATGGCGCGGCCGGATGGCTCTCGCTTCACGGCCATGGTCAACATCCGGGCGTTGCGCGACTTTTCTGGTCGCATCCAGGGCGCCATCAATTGCTTCCAGGACATCACCGGACGCAAGCAGGTCGAGGAGGAAGTCCGCCGCACGACGCAGGATCTGCAGGACTTTTTCGACAACGGCGCGGTGGGCCTTCACATCGTCAGTGGCGAGGGAATTATCATTCGCGCCAATAAGGCCGAATTGGATCTGCTTGGGTACCGGCCCGAGGAGTATATCGGGCGTCATGTCGCCGAGTTCCACGCCGACGCTCCCGTGATTGGCGATATTCTCCAGCGTCTTTCGTGCGGTGAGCCGCTGCAGCGCTACCCTGCCCGGCTGCGCGCCCGCGACGGCACGATCAAGCATGTCCTGATTACCTCGAACAGCCGCATTGTGGACGGCAAGTTTGTCAACACGCGCTGCTTCACGACCGACGTCACCGAACTGCATGCTGCCGAAGAGGCACGGCAAGCAAGTGAGGCGCGGCTTGCGGCGACTTATGAGGCCGCCAGCGTCGGCATTTCGGAGACCGACGAGAACGGTCGCTTCTTGCGGGTGAATGATTCCCTCTGCCGCATCACCGCGCGCAAACGCGACGAACTGTTGGGGATGACCTTCCTCGACTACACCGATTCCAACGATCAGACCGAAGATGCCGAATTGTACGCGCGGCAAGTCCGCGGCGACATCGAGAACTACACGGTTCGCAAGCGTGTACTACGGCCTGACGGGTCCGTTCGCCATCTGGATATCTTCAGTTCGTCGGTGCGGGATTCGGAAGGCTGCTTCCTTTATGGCGTGCGGGTCGCTCAGGATGTCACCACCACCAAGCAACTGGAGGATCGCTTGCGTGAAGGCGAGCAGCGCATGCGCGATCTCCTCGAGGCGTTGCCAGCAGCCATCTACACGACGGACGCCAAGGGGCGCATTAATTTCTTCAATCGGGCTGCCGTCGAGATGGCGGGCAGAACGCCGCAGCCAGGCGACGAATGGTGTGTGACCTGGAAGCTCTATTGGCCCGACGGCTCGCCGCTGCCGCACAATGAATGCCCGATGGCTGTTGCGCTGCGCGAAAACCGGCCGGTTCGCGGTGCCGAAGCGGTGGCCGAACGTCCAGACGGCAGACGCGTGCCGTTTATTCCTTTTCCAACGCCGCTGCGCGACGCGGACGGCAATCTTGTCGGCGCCATCAACATGCTCGTCGACATTAGCGAGCGGAAGAACGCCGAGAACGCTCAAAAGGCTCTCATCGACGAACTAAACCACCGTGTGAAAAACACCCTGGCCACGGTGCAATCTCTGGCGAACCAGACCGCCCGTCACGCCGCCGATCTGCAGGAATTTCTGCCGACCTTCACGGGACGGCTGCTTGCGCTCGCCCGCGGACATGACCTGCTGACGAAGCGAAACTGGCAGGATACGCCTTTCGAAAAGCTCGTCCACGATATCGTCGCTCCGATGTCGGGCGGACGGGTGCTGACTAGCGGGCCGCACGTTGAACTAGACGCCCGCATGGCACTTAGCATCACCATGGTGCTCAACGAGCTTCTGACCAATGCGGCGAAGTACGGCGCACTCTCAGTGCCGAATGGATCAGTTTCGCTCACTTGGCGGATCAGCGCCGGCGAGCGCTCGCAAGCCGTGCTGGATTGCGAATGGCACGAACGTGGCGGACCACCTGTTACGCCTCCAAAGCGGCGCGGCTTCGGCACGCGGTTGATGGAACGTTGCGTCGAGCATGATCTCGCAGGTGAGTTCGATCTGGTATTCGAGCCGGAGGGCACTCGCTGCCGCATGGTGTTTCCCATTATGCCTGCAGCGTCCAATGGTTGAGCTGTCCGGCGCCAAGGTTCTCCTGGTCGAAGATGAGGGCCTTGTGGCCCTCATGCTCGAAGATATGCTTGAGGAACTGGGCTTGAAGGTCGTTGCCTCAGCAGCCCACGTACAAAAGGCGTGCGAACTCGCGACGACGGCATCGTTCGATTTGGCGCTCCTTGATGTGAACCTGGCTGGCGAACTTGTTTTTCCGGTAGCTCGCATCTTGCGGGAGCGAAGGATTCCCTTCCTGTTCAGCACGGGTTACGGCGGACCTCCGCTCGAGGAGGAGTTCAACAGTTCGCCCGCGATAGGCAAGCCGTTTTCTATCGATCAGTTGAACGAGAAATTGCGGGCGATTCTGGCGCTCCCATAGCAGGACGGCTTCGCGCGTTTCCTTGCGTCGGATGCCGATCCGGGCGCCGTGTGCAGGTGCCGAAAGCGAGTACGATTCTCCGGGGTCCGAGGCATCAAGGGGCCAACGCTGCTTTACTGGTACAAAGCTCGTAGGATGGGTTGAGCCCTTGCGAAACCCATCGCTTCTCTATCCCCGTTCTCCGAAATCGCGGCCGTCATCCGACTGATCGCCGGCCCAATCGGCCGGGTAATTGCCGAACTTTATGTGGCGATGAAACGAGGAGGGCGCCCAGTCACGGACTCTGTCGACGAGCCCGTGCTTGACCGGATTGATATGAACATAGTCTACATGCCGCGCGAAATCAGCTTCGTCGCGAATGGTATGCTCCCAATATCTGCTTGCCAGATGCCCCGTTCACCTTTGGCCGCGCGGCTTGGGGATATCCTCTCGTTGCGCGCCAAGCCGCGCGAAAAGGTGGATTTGATCAACTGCCAGCGCATTGCAAAATCGGCACCACCTTCTGGCAACGTCCACACCGTGTGAAGGTGATCAGGCAGCACCACGATGGCATCGATCGTGAATGGATGGCGTCGGTGCGTTTCACGAAACGCCGTGCGCAACAACCCGATATGATCCGTCAGCAACGCTAGCTTCCGCTCCGCCAGGTTGACCGTGAAGAAGAAGCACCCACCCGGAAGAAAGTTGCGGCGGTACGCGGTCATGACGGGACGTTACCACGAAACAAGTGCGATGGGTTTCGCAAGGGCTCAACCCATCCTACGGGCTGCTTACGGTACAAGGTGAGCGTAAAATGGGTCCGTTAGAGCGACTGCGTGGATGGTTTTCAACTGGGTTACTGCCACCGGCGCAATGCCCGCGTTCCGAAGGAGCGAGAGGAGCATCAAAAACTTTGCGTGCGAAATGCGATTTGGAAGTGAAGTGTTGTGAGCAACGATGAACTTTCTGATGGCTGTGAAGCCAGCAACGGTATTAGCAAGCTCGCGGTGAAGCTGCGTTACACTTGAGGTAGCAAAGCCCCCTGCCTTGCGAAGTATTGCCTCAAACTTTGATTGAAGCGGAGAGCCAACAAATCTGGAAAACATTCCTGCGACTAATCGAGTGAGATGCTCGTTGCTTCCCCACATGGAGGCCTTCGTGTCAATTATTGCCATGAGTTCATCGTTCGATGAGTACTTCGAAGCAAGCCAGATTTGGGCATACAAGCTCCATATAGACGAAGAACCGAGACCACTTAGCGTTTGTTTGATGTGTCCACGTACCCAACTATTGTCCGGCAAACGTGCCGCCACAATGGCACTGGCGATTTCGACAAGGGACGCGTCATCTACGAGATGGCCATCTTGAAGGATTTGGGTAAGCAAGTTGAGCTTGAGAGCAGGAGAGCCGGTCAATCCCATCGCTGGTCGTCTGCGTATGGTCCCGATGAATTCGGGCTCGCGCCTCAGCGGCGAGCGCTGGAATGACGGGGAGTTCGGGCGCCGCCCCCTTGAGCCCGGCCCCGATTCGTGCGACCTCCGCCCCCAGCAAATCCCTCATTTCTGAGCCCTCGATGCACATTCTCCTGCTTGGTTCCGGCGGTCGCGAACATGCCCTGGCGTGGAAGATCGCGGCCTCTCCCCTGGTGACCAAATTCTGGTGCGCGCCGGGCAATGCCGGGATCGCGCGCGAGGCGGAATGCGTGGCGCTCGATGTCGCCGACCATGCCGCCGTGATCGACTTCTGCAAGACGAATGCGGTCGAGCTCGTGGTGGTCGGCCCGGAGACGCCGCTGGCGGCCGGTATCGTCGATGACCTCACCGCCGCCGGCATCAAGGCGTTCGGGCCGGACAGGATCCCCGCCCAGCTCGAAAGCTCGAAGGGCTTCACCAAGGCGCTGTGCACCGAGTTCGGCATTCCGACCGGCGCCTACAAGCGATTCACCAACGCCGCCGATGCGCGTGCCTACGTCCAGGGCCAGGGCGCGCCGATCGTGGTCAAGGCCGACGGTCTTGCCGCCGGCAAGGGCGTCGTCGTCGCCAAGTCGGTGCGCGAGGCGGAGGACGCCATCGCCATGATGTTCGACGGCACCTTTGGCGAGGCCGGCGCCGAGGTCGTGATCGAGGAGTTCTTGCCGGGCCGCGAGATCAGCTTCTTCGCGCTGTGCGACGGCGAGACCGCCATTCCGCTGGCCTCCGCGCAGGACCACAAGCGCGTGTTCGACCATGACGTCGGCCCGAACACCGGCGGCATGGGCGCCTATTCGCCGACGCCGCTGGTCACGCCGGCGATCCATGACGCGATCATGGCCAAGATCATTCTGCCGACGGTATCAGGCATGAAGCAGCGCGGCACGCCGTTTCGCGGCATTCTCTACGCCGGGATCATGCTGACGACGCAAGGGCCAAAACTGTTCGAGTTCAACGTCCGCTTCGGCGATCCCGAGTGCCAGGTGCTGATGCTCAGGATGATGTCGGACATCGTGCCGGCCTTCCTCGCCGCCTGCGACGGGCAGCTGAAGAACTTTGACCTGCGCTGGCATCCGGAGGCCGCGCTCACGGTGGTGATGGCGGCAAAGGGATATCCCGGCGATTACCAGAAAGGCACGCGGATCGAGGGGCTCGATGACGCCGCCAAGGTCGAGACCGCCGAGATCTTCCACGCCGGCACGGTCGAGAAGGACGGCGCCATCCTCGCCAATGGCGGCCGCGTCCTCAATGTCTGCGCGCTCGGCAAGACCGTGACGGAAGCGCAGGTGCGCGCCTACCAGGCCGTCGACCGCATCAATTGGCCGGAAGGCTTCTGCCGCCGCGACATCGGCTGGCAGGCCGTGGACGCCGAGAAGTCCAAGGGCTGACACGCTTTTTTCGCACGCGCGCGCAATTTCCGCCGTGCCCGTCGGCACTCCGAATTTGTGTAGGCGGCTGTTGGACTTAGCTACTGTGCATGGGGTTGTTTTTCGACTTTTTTGTTTTGGGGCATTCTCAAGACCGAGCAGATCCCACGCTGACAGATAAGGATGCAGAAGATGTCCGATCTCGCCGACCTCTATCCCGGCTTCGCCTCCGAATGGATCAACACCTCCTTCGGCCGCATCTTCGCCCGCGTCGGCGGCAAGGGACCGCCGCTGTTGCTGCTGCACGGCTTCTCCGAGACCAACGTGATGTGGCACCGCGTGGCGCCGCAGCTGGCCGACCGGTTCACGCTGATCATCGCCGATCTGCCCGGCTATGGCTGGTCCGACATGCCCGAGAGCGACGCGCTGCACATGCCCTACAGCAAGCGCGCGATGGCCAAGGCCATGGTCGCGGCGATGGAGCGCCTCGGCCACGTGCACTTCGCGCTCGCCGGCCATGATCGCGGCGGCCGCGTCTCGTATCGGCTGGCGCTCGATCATCCCGGCCGGCTGTCGAAGCTTGCGGTGCTCGATATCCTGCCGACCTACAATTACTGGGAGCGGATGAACCGCGCCTATGCGCTGAAGATCTATCACTGGACTTTTCTGGCGCAGCCCTATCCGCTGCCGGAGACGCTGGTCGCGAGCAATGGCGAGTTCTTCCTGCGCTTCAAGATGGCGAGCCAGACCAAATCGAAGACGCTCGATGCGATCGACAAGCGTGCGCTCGAACACTACATCGCCCCGTTCCGCGATCCCGCCCGCGTCCACGCGATGTGCGAGGATTATCGCGCCGGCGCCTATTTCGACTACGATCTCGACAAGGCCGATTTCGAGGCCGGCAAGAAGATCACCATTCCGATGCTGGCGCTGTGGGGCAATGCCGGCGTGGCGCAAGCCGCCGCCACCCCGCTCGACATCTGGAAGCAATGGGCGACGAACGTGGACGGCATGCCGGTGGATTCCGGCCACTTCCTCACCGAGGAAAATCCCGGCGTCACCGCGAAGGCGCTGCGCGAGTTCTTTGCCGCGCCTTAGCGCCGCTCGCGAAAGAAGTCCTTCAGCATCCGCGCCGACTCGCTTTCGCCGACCCCGGAATAGACATCCGGGACGTGATGGCAGGTCGGCGAGGTGAAGAACCGCACACCTGATTCAACCGCGCCGCCCTTGGGGTCGGCGGCGCCGTAATACAGGCGCCTCACCCTTGCAAACGAGATCGCGCCCGCACACATGGTGCACGGCTCCAGCGTCACGTAGAGGTCGCAGTCGACCAGACGCTCGCTGCCGATCTTTTTGGCCGCCTCGCGCAGCGCAACGATCTCGGCATGGGCCGTGGGGTCGTAGTCGGTCAGCGTCCGGTTCGCCGCGGTGGCGATGACCTCGTAATTGCGGACCACGACGCATCCGATCGGAACTTCGCCCGCCTTTCCGGCGTTTTCGGCCGTTTTGAGCGCCAAATCCATGAAAGAGGGGGCTTTCAAGCCTCGTATCATCGCGAGAAACCTGCTAGTAGCTGCGCCTTCAGCAGAAGTGCTTGACCGAATTTGCCTGAGCATGCGGCTCGAGACGAGCGCGCACAATGCTTTCTGGCCATCCCCTGAGTGAGATTATTCATGCCTCGCGACAGCGACAAAGACAACGATTCCCGCGGCCGGCGTGATCGCGGCCCGGCCAAGGGCGGCCCCGCCAAGGGCCGCTCCGGCAAGCCACGCGGACCCGACAAGAAGTTCGCCAAGCGCGGCCCTCCCGGGGACAAAGGCGACGCCCGCCCGCCCCGCGGCGACCGCGACAGCCGTCCATCATTCCGCCGCCGCGAGGAGGGCGATGCCCCGCGCCGCGACTTCAGCGACCGCCCGAAATTCAATCGCCAAGACCGGCCACGTGAAGACCGGCCGCGCGGCGAGGATCGTGGCGAGCGCAGCTTCAAGCCGCGCGGCGATCGTCCCTTCAAGCCGCGTGAAGACCGTCCGTTTTCCGATCGTCCGTCGCGCGACGGCGAGAAGCGCCCGTTCAAGCCCCGTGGTGACCGCCCATTTTCTGATCGCCCCTCGCGCGATGGCGACAAGCGGCCGTTCAAGCCGCGCGGTGATCGCCCGTCCTATGGGCGTGATGACCGTCCGCCGCGCAGGGATCGCGACGATTCCCGTCCGGCCGGCCGAACCGGTGACGCGAAGTTTGGCGACAAGCGACCTTATGCGCCGCGTGGCGACCGTCCGGAACGCAAGTTCGACGGCGAGCGGAAGTTTTCGCGCGGCGCACCGGACCGCAATCGCAGCGAGCGCAGCGATTCGAAACCCTGGCAGAAGCGCGATGCGGCGCCTCGCGGCGACCGGCCGCCGCGCAAGGACTTCAGCAAGGGTCCGCGCAAGGATTTTGGCGGCAGCGACCGCGGTGGGGACAAGCCCTGGCAGAAGCGCGACGATCGGCATGGCGGTGGCGAAGACCGTCCGCGCTTTTCCCGTTCGCGCGACGATCGTCCTCGCGATGATCGTCCGAGGTTCGATCGCGGCGGCGATCGCCCGAAATTCGATCGTCCGCGCGAGCGTTCCGAGGGCCGTTCCGACTGGCACGAGCATCCCCGCAGCGAAGCGCGTTCCGGCGATCGTCCACGCCGCGAAAACGAGGACGAGAGCAGGATCTTCGAGAAGCGTCCGGCCTTCGGCGGTCGCGGCGCCTATCGCGAGCGCGATCGTGATTCCGAGCGGCGGCCGCGCCGCGAGGAAGAGACCAAGCCGAAGAAGGCCGGCGAGCGTATCGCCAAGGTGCTGTCGCGCGCGGGCCTCGCCTCGCGCCGCGATGCCGAGGAGATGGTCACGCAGGGCCGCGTCAGCGTCAACGGCCGTGTCATCAATTCGCCGGCGCTCGACATCACCTCGAACGATGTCGTCACTGTCGACGGCAAGCCGTTGCCGGAGCGCGAGCGCACGCGGCTGTTCCTCTATCACAAGCCCCGCGGCCTCATGACGACGCATGACGATCCCGAGGGCCGTCCGACCGTGTTCGACAATCTGCCCGAAGGTCTGCCGCGGCTGATCAGCGTCGGCCGGCTCGACTTCAACACCGAGGGCCTGCTGCTGCTCACCAATGATGGCGGGCTCGCGCGCACGCTCGAGCTGCCGGACACCGGCTGGCTGCGCCGCTACCGTGTCCGCGCCCATGGCGACGTCACGCAGGCGCAGCTCGACGAGCTGAAGAACGGCATCGAGATCGAGGGCATCAAATACGGTCCGATCGACGCCACGCTGGAGCGTGACCAGGGCGCGAATGTCTGGCTGGTTTTCGCGATCCGCGAGGGCAAGAACCGCGAAGTGCGCAACGTCTGCGCTCATCTCGGGCTCGAGGTGAACCGGCTGATCCGGGTCTCCTACGGCCCGTTCCAGCTCGGCGAGGTCCCCGAGGGCCAGGTCGACGAGATCAAGTCCCGCGTGCTGCGCGACCAGCTCGGCGAAAAGATCATCGAGAAATCGGGTGCGCAGTTCGACGTGCCGCAGAAATCTGCCTCGCATGAGGGCGACGACGTGCCGCGCGAGAAGAAGCCGGCGACCAAGCGCGGCGTGATCAACGACCGCAAGGGCCGCCGCGTGCTGGTGCAACGCACCGGCAGCGAGGAAGCGCGCGAGCGCAACGAGGCTGAGGCGAGCGGCTACGGCCCGCCGCGCCGTCCCAAGCGCGGCTATCACGGCAAGCGCGATCTGGCGCCGAAGGAGGACTGACGTTGCGCGTCGTCGGCGGTCGATTGAAGGGGCGCAATCTGGCCTCACCGTCCTCGCGCGACATCCGCCCCACGGCGGACCGCCTGCGTGAGTCCGTGTTCAACATCCTCGTGCACGCCTATGACGATCCGATTGCGGATGCGCGCGTGCTCGATCTCTTCGCCGGCACCGGTGCGCTGGGAATCGAAGCGTCTTCACGCGGCGCGAAGTTCACGCTGTTCGTCGACAACGGCGCGGAAGCGCGCGCCCTGCTGCGGAATAATGTCGAGACGCTGGGCCTGGGTGGCGTGACAAAAGTCTATCGCCGTGATGCCACCGATCTCGGGCCTGCGCATCCGGTCGAGCCGTTCTCGCTGGTGTTCCTCGATCCGCCCTATGGCAAAGGGTTTGCGGAGAAGGCGCTTGCGAGCTTGCGCGACGGGGGCTGGCTCACGCCGGGCGCGCTGCTCGTGGTGGAAGAGGCGAAGGCTGCGCAGTTCGTCACGCCGGAAGGCTTCGAGGAATTGGAGCGGCGCGCTTATGACGACACGGAGTTCGTGTTTTTGAAGCGGCCGTAATTTCGAACGTTACCGTCGCCCGAACAGCTTCTCGACATCCGACAGCTTCAGCTCGACATAGGTCGGCCGGCCGTGATTGCACTGGCCGGAGTTCGGGGTGTCCTCCATCTCGCGGAGCAGGGCATTCATCTCCTCCGGTCGCAGCCTGCGGCCGGCGCGCACCGAGCCGTGGCAGGCCATGGTGGCGGCGACGTGCATCAGGCGGCGCTCCAGAGGCAGCGCCTCGTCCCACTCGGCCATGTGCTCGGAAAGATCGCGCAACAGGCCGCCGGCGTTGGTCTTGCCGAGCAGCGACGGCGTCTCGCGCACCGCAACCGCGCCGGGGCCGAAGGATTCGATCGCAAGGCCGAACGACGCCAGCTCCTCGCTGCGCTCGAGCAGGCGCTCCACCGTGGCCTCGTCCATCTCGACGATCTCGGGGATCAGCAGGATCTGCCGCTGCACGCCGTTGGCCGCCAGCGAGGCCTTCAGCCGTTCATAGACGATGCGTTCATGCGCGGCGTGCTGGTCGACGATGATCAGGCCGTCGCGGGTCTGCGAGACGATATAGGTCTCGTGGATCTGGGTGCGCGCCGCCCCGAGCGGGCGGTCGACGAGATCGCCGACGGGCTGGCTCTCGATCCGCACGTCTGCACTGGGCGCGCCGACATCGAACGCAGCCTGCGCGCGCTCGGCGAAGGCGGGCGCGGCCGCACCGTCGAATGACGGCATCGGCGCGACCGGGGCGGATGGCGACTGGCGCCAGTCCCAGCTTGCCGGGCGCGGCGTGAATGCGGGGCGGAACGAAGACAGCGCGCTTTCGCCGCTGTTGGCGGCCGTACGCCGGCCCTCCCGTGCAAGCCCGTCCTTCAATCCGTGCACGATCAGCGCGCGGACGAGGCCGGCGTTGCGAAACCGCACCTCGGTCTTGGCCGGATGCACGTTGGCGTCGACCTCGCGCGGATCGAGCGTGACGAACAGCGCCAGCACCGGATGACGGTCGCGCGGCAGATAGTCGGCATAGGCCCCGCGTACCGCCCCTAGGATCAGCTTGTCGCGCACCGGGCGGCCGTTGACGAACAGATATTGCCCGAGGGCGTTGGCCTTGGTCAGCGCGGGCGCTGCGGCATAGCCGGCGACGACCACGCCCTCGCGCTCGGCATGGACCTCGATGGCATGGCTGCGGAACTCCGCCCCCAGGATGTCGCCGAGGCGCGTCAGGCGACCGGCGACGCCGGGCAGCGCCGCAGCCCAGGTCACCGGGGCGCGCTCTTCGCCCGCCAGTGTGAAGGCGATTTCGGGCCGCGCCATCGCGAGGCGCCGCACCACCTCACGGATCGCTTCCGCCTCGGTCCGGTCGGTCTTCAAGAACTTCAGCCGCGCCGGCGTCGCGTAGAAGAGGTCGTTGACCTCGACCCGCGTGCCATGCGCGAGCGCGGCCGGCATGATCTCGGATTTCTCGCCGCCCTCGACATTGAGCGCCCAGGCGTGCGGCTCGCTGGCATGCCGCGTGGTGATGGCAAGCCGCGCCACGGAGCCGATCGAGGGCAGCGCCTCGCCGCGGAATCCGAGCGTGCGGATCTGCAGCAAGTCCTCGTCGTCGAGCTTGGAGGTGGCGTGACGCTCGACCGCCAGCGACAGGTCCCTGGCGGTCATGCCGCCGCCGTCGTCGGTGATGCCGATCCGCCGGCGTCCGCCGCCATCGGTAAAGACGTCGATCCGGCTCGCGCCGGCGTCGATGGCGTTCTCGACCAGTTCCTTGACCACGCTCGCGGGACGCTCGACCACTTCGCCGGCGGCGATGCGGTTGACGACCTGTTCGGGTAATTGGCGGACGGGCATGAAACTCGATTTTCGGCTTTGATCTTGGGCTTCGATCTGGATTCGCGGAGAACGCCATTCTAGGCCGTGTTGCGTCAAAAGCATGTGTTGGGCAACAGGAACGTGGCGGGCTGGGGAAAAGGGCTATCTATCGCATTGATGGGATTGGACGTTCGAGAAAATCGCGCAACCGGGATGGATCGATCTCCGGCTGCCGTCCCGATTGTGGGGTACCGGGCTGCGGTGTAGCATCGCGAAAAAATGGCAACAGGACGGGAGGACGCCATGTGCCATCTCTTCGCGCATCAGCCCCAAGGCGACTACGAATCCCAGACCCGCTCGTTGCGGATCGGTGGGCATTGCACCTCGATCCGGCTGGAAATGGCATTCTGGGACACGCTGGAGGAGATCGCGGCCAAGGAGAACATGAGCGTCGGCAAGTTCCTGACGACGCTCTACACCGAGGTGCTCGACCATCACGGCGAGGTCAACAATTTCGCTTCGTTGCTGCGCTGCTCCTGCCTGATCTACCGCTCCAAGACGGCAGCGCCGGTGCAGGCGTTCAAGACGACGGTTGCGCCCATCCTCGATGCAGCGGAATAGCCCTGATGTCGTCCTGGCGAAGGCCAGGACCCATACCGCGGAATCCATCAGCGATGGGCGGTATGAGTCCCGAACAACAAGCCTTCGCCGAACTCCTTCCCGGGGCAATGGGTCCTGGCTTTCGCCAGGACGACGAACGAGATTGGATCAAATTTCCTTCTTCTGCATCGCACCCGCAATGTAATCCGCCTGCCGGATCGCCAGCGAGACGATGGTCAGCGTCGGATTGCAGGCTGCGCCGCTGGTGAACTGGCTGCCGTCGGAGACGAACAGGTTCTTGACGTCGTGGCTTTGCCCGAACTTGTTGACCACACCATCCCTGGGCTTCTCGCTCATCCGGTTGGTGCCGAGATTGTGCGTGCTCGGATAGGGCGGTGTCGGATAGCTCACGGTGGCGCCGACGGCGTCGTAGACCGCAGCGCCCTGCTTGTAGGCGTGCGCGCGCATCGCGAGATCGTTGGGATGATCGTCGAAGTGCACGCTTGCGACCGGCTGGCCGAACTTGTCCTTCACGACAGGATCGAGCGTGATGCGGTTGGTTTCCTGCGCCATGTCCTCGCCGACCAGCCACATCCCGGCCATCCTGGGATAACCGTCGAGCGCGGCGGTGAACGGACGTCCCCAGGCGCCGGGGTTGAGGAACGCCGCCATGAAGGGCAGTCCGAGCGACAGCGTCTCCATCTCGTAGCCGCCGACGAAGCCGCGCTTCGGATTGTTGGCGGCCTCGTCGCGGATGATGCCGGCCATGGTGGTGCCGCGATACATGTGCACCGACTTCTCGAACACGGCATAGACGCTACCGGTCATGTGGCGCATGTAATTGCGGCCGACCTGACCGCTTGAGTTGCCGAGGCCGTCGGGGAACATCGTGGATGCGCTGTTCAACAGCAGCCGTGGGCTTTCAATCGAATTGCCGGCGACCGCAACGATGCGTGCCTTCTGGCGCTGCATTGCACCGCTCTCGTCGGCGTAAACCACGCCGGTGACTTTGCCGGCGGCATCGTGCTCGATCTTGACCGCCATGCTGGCGGGGCGAACCTCGAGATTGCCGGTCGCCTCGCCCTTGGGTATCTCGGTGTAGAGCGTCGACCATTTCGCGCCGGACTTGCAGCCCTGGAAGCAGAAGCCGATCTGCTGACAGGCGCCGCGTCCGTCGCGCGGCTGGCTGTTGATCGCCATGTTGCCGGTGTGCACCGTCTTGTAGCCGAGCTTCTTTGCGCCGGCCTCCATCACTCTGAAGTTATTGTTGCCGGGAAGTCCGGGAATGCCGTTGGTGCGGGTCACGCCCATCTTGTTCTCGGCCTTGGCGTACCACGGCTCCATCTCCGCGAGCGTGACCGGCCAGTCCAGCAGGTTGGCGCCGGGAATGTTGCCGTAGGTGCTCTTCACCTTGAACTCGTGCTCGTCGAACCGCAGCGACGCGCCAGCCCAGTGTGTGGTCGAGCCGCCGACCGCCTTGACGATCCAGGCGGGAAGACCCGAGAAGTCTTTTGCGACGCGCCATGATCCCGATGTGGTGCGCGCATCGGTCCAGGCGAGCTGCGAGAAACTCTCCCACTCGTCATTGACGAAGTCCTGATTCTCGATGCGGGGACCTGCTTCGAGAATCACGACCTTGACGCCCTTCTGTGCGAGCTCGTTGCCCAGCGTGCCGCCGCCGGCACCGGAGCCGACGATCACCACAACGCTGGAGTCGTTCAGATCGAATTTTGCCATATGCGTTCTCCTGAACCGTTGGGTGAGCCTTAAGCCTTCGGCAGCCAGTCGATGTCGGCGAAGCCGCGGTTGATGTAGCCGCCGTGTTCGGCGGAGGAGCCCTCGTAGCCGAACCGCGGCCAGACCTCTTTCTGGTTGTAGAGAGAGACGACGAGGTCGCCGCGCACCTTCTGGAAGAAGTCGCTCTGCTCGATCTCCTTCAAAAGCACCACGCGGTCGGCTTCCCAGGGCACTTCGACATAGGGCGCCTTGTGGCGATCACGCGCGTTCTGATCGAGCCTGGTGATGCCGTCGCTGATTAGCGCCTTGACGGCGGGGTCCTTGGCGGCCTTTCCGTCCCACGGCTTGATCGCGGTGATGTAGTAGCTGTCGCCGAGGACGTCGTGTGGATAGATATCGCGCGCGACTTTCAGCAGCGTCTTCATCGTCGCGGGCGAAAGCGCGCTTGCCTCGTCGGCCCAGGCGCCCTCGATGCTGACGGCGATGCTGGTCGCGACTGCCGCGACCGGCACGGCGGCCGCGGCGCCCTTGAGAAAGATGCGGCGGCTGTGCCTGCTTCGACGATCGACTTCTCTCATGGCATTCCTCCTTTTATGATTTTGATTTTGTGGTTCGATCAGTTGAAACGTCCGCCGCGCTGGATCACCTCGATCTTGTAGCCGTCGGGATCGCTGACGAAGAAGAAGCGCGCCAGCGTTTTGCCGTCGTGCTTGAAGTCGCGCAGCGGACCCGGTGCGAGCTTCTCACGCTCGAAGCGGGCATGTTCGGCATCGAGATCCTCGACCACCACGGCGAGATGTCCGTAGCCGTCGCCGAGCGCATACGACTCCTTGCGATCGAAATTGACCGTCAGCTCCAACTCGAAGGGTGAGGAGGGGTGACGCAGATAGATCAGGGCAAAGTCTGCGAACTTCAGACGGTCGGTGACTTCCAGGCCAAAGGCCCGTCTGTAGAAGTCGAGCGAGCGCGCCTCGTCGAGTGCGCGGATCATGGAATGGACCGGCTTTGCCACTCAGTTCTGCTCCTTAAGAAAGGCGATGATGGCGGCGCGCGTCTCCGGATTCGCCTGCCGGTAGACCATGACCACGCCGGGAATCACGGCTTGCGGATTGGTCAGCCATGCGTCGAGCTTCGTCTCGTCCCAGGCGAAGGCTGCTTTTGCGAGGGGCTCTGAATAGTGAAAGCCTTCGACCTTGCCGGCGGGCCGCCCGACGATCCCGACCAGCGGCGGACCCTGCCGCACCGGTTCTGACAGGTTCGTGGTGTGGCACACCGCGCATTGCTGCTTGAACAGTGTTGCGCCATCCGGCGGCTTTGCAGCCGGCAAGGGCATCTGCGCCTCGGCCACCCGCACCACCAGCACCACCGCGGTGCACAATCCCAGCACGATCGCGCGCATCGTCAAAAGTCCGCCCGTCGACGTCAATTCAGCGTGCGCAAACTCTAGGCGCGGCAAAACATGCGGTGGTAGTAGCGGGCTGTTTCGCTGCGTGCGGAGGTGCACGCGGGTGCGTTGTTCCGCGCTGCCGTATATGCGGAGGACAATTCCGCGAAACCGCCGTCAAATCCCTAAACGATCACCACACGAGACAGGTTGCATTGCGGTCGCGCCGTTCGAGCTCGTAACGCGATGGACTGGTTCGGCTCAGACGGACGGCGCATCAAGCCGCCGAACCGATCATCGCGAAAATCCAGGAGAAATGGATGAAGTTGGTGAAGACCTCCGCAATCGCATGCGCCGTCTCGGCTCTCATTGTGACACCGGTTCTCGCGCAAGGTACGTCGTCTGGCGCGAGGCCTAGCGGCACCGTGCAAAGCAAACCGATGCAAGGCAGCACAATGGGCAGCGGCGACGAGGAGATGAGCGCCCAGCCGGGCGCGGCGGGCGAGTCGACGGGCATGAAGCCGACGAAGGGCACCAGGGGCACGGTTGGCACCACGGGCAGTGCTGCACACAAAGGGACCGCCGACGATTCCGCGACGGGCGGTGCAGCCACGGGCAAGCGCTACTAGCCAATGGAGTGAGACGGCAGAACTCCGGTCGCCCTGCGGCCGGAGTTCTTTTGCAGTCTCTGCTAGTCGTCGAAACCGCGCCCGCGCTTCGACTTGATGTCGCTGCGGTGTTTCTTGCCCTCGAGCCGGCGCTGCTTGGAGCCAAAGGTCGGCTTTGTCGCGCGCCGCGGCTTCGGCCGGATCATGGCTTCGCCGAGCATCTCCGTAAGGCGGTCGATGGCGTCCTGGCGGTTGCGCTCCTGGGTGCGGAAGCGTTGGGCCTGGATCACGATGACGCCGTCCTTGGTCATGCGCTGCCCTGCGAGCCGGGCGAGGCGCAACGCGGCATCCTCCGGAAGCGTCAGCTTCCGGGTGTCGAAGCGCAATTGCGCCGAGGTCGCGACCTTGTTGACGTTCTGCCCGCCCGGGCCGGAGGCGCGGACAAAGCCGATCTCGATGTCGTCCTCGTCGATGACAAGATCGCGGGATATCCGCAGCATGGTGGCACCATTCGTGATGCCCGGACATATCCCGGACGCCCAAGTTCGGCAATGGCGCCCCCAAATGCAAATGGCCGGGCGAGCCCGGCCATTTCAGAAGGGTATGGAAGACGTCAGTTCGACTTCGTCGCCGGTGCGGCTGCCGGTTGCGCCGCGGCCTGCGGAGCGCGGCCGACGACGACGGTCAGGAGGCCCTGGCCCCAGAGGCGCTTTGCGGCCGCCTTGGCGTCGTCCATGGTGACCGCATCCACGACGGCGTTGCGCTTCTCGATATAGTCGATCGGCAGCTTGTCCTGTTGATATTGCAGCAGCGCCTGCGCGAGCTTCGAGGAGGTGTCGAGCGCCAGCATCTGCGAGCCCTTGAGGTAGGACTTGGCCTCGTCGAGCTCCTTCTGCGTCGGGCCTTCCTCGGCGATCCGGCGCACTTCCTTGTCGATGGCGTCGATGGTGTCGCCGGCACGGTCGGCGCGGGTGCCGGTATTGCCGATGAAGACCGCCGAATGCTCCATCCAGAGCAGCGATTCGAACACCGAATAGGCCAGCCCGCGCTTCTCGCGCACCTCGCGATAGAGCCGCGAGGACAACCCGCCGCCGCCGAGGATGTGGTTGACAACATAGGCAGCCATGAAGTTCGGATCGCTGCGCTTCACTCCGGGGCCGCCGAAGGTGATCACGGTCTGGGGCACATCGAGCGTCACGAACGCGCGTTGCGGCGGCTTGGCGGCCTCGACGTCGGGGACGGGCGCGAGATTGGCCTTGGCGGGCAGGCCACCAAAAGTGTGATCGAGCAGCTTGCCGAGCGTGGCTGGATCGACATCGCCAACCACTGCGATCTTGAGCGTATCCTTGGCGAGCACGCGGCCGACATAATCCTTCATGTCGGCAACCGTGATGGTCGGAACGCTGTCGAGGTTGCCGTTGGACTGCCGGCCGTAGGGATGATCGCCGAAGGCGACCTCCAGGAATTTGCGGCTCGCCAGCGAGGTCGGGTTGGTGGTCTCGCGGCGCAGGCCCGAGATCACCTGCGAGCGGATGCGCTCGACATCGGCCGTTTCGAAATGCGGCGAGGTCAGCGCGCTCCGCAGCAGGTCGAAGGCCTCGTCCTTGTTGTCGCGCAGCATGCGCAGGCTGCCGCGGAAGGTGTCGCGGGTGGCGCTGAAGGAGAGCTCGATGGCGCGGCGGTCGAGCCGCTCATGGAAGGTCTTGGAATCGAGATCGCCGGAGCCTTCGTCGAGGAGATCGCCGACCAGATTGGCGACGCCCGACTTGTCCTTGGGATCCTGTGCCGAGCCGCCGGCAAAGGAATATTCCATGGCGATCAGCGGCACGGTCGCATCTTGCACAAACCAGGCCTCGATGCCGCCCGGCGAGGTCAAATGCTGGATCTTTGCTGCCGCCTGCGACGGCGAAACGGTCGCGAGCGCGAGTGCCGCGCCGGTGACCAGGGAGAATGTGACACGTCGAAGGAAGGGATAGGTCACGAACGCTTCTCCTCGCGCTTGGCGGCGCCGGTGTCCTTGATCAGATAGCCCGTCACCGAGCGCTTCTTCTCGAGCCATTTCTGCGCGACGGTGCGGACCTGCTCGGCGGTGACCGCGCGGATGCGATCGGGCCAGCTCCGGATGTCCTCGATCGACAGGCCCGTGGTCAATGCCCCGCCATACCAGCGCGCCAGCACCGCCTGATTGTCCTGGGCGTAGATAGCCTCGGCGATGAGCTGGGTCTTGACCCGCTCGAGATCCTCGGCGCGGATCGGATTCTGCGCGATATCGGCGATGACGCCATCGACCACCTGCTCGACCTCGGCGAAGCTGACGCCGGATTTGGGCGAAGCCGAGATCGCGAACTGGGTCGGGTCGAGCGAGATGCTCGAATAGCTGGCGCTGGCGGAGACCGCGAGCGGCTTGTCGACCACGAGCGCACGGTAGAGATAGGAATTGCTGCCGCTGCCCATCAGCTGCGCCAGCACGTCGAGGGCCGCGCTTTCGCCGGCCGCAGCCGTGGTCGCCGAGGGCACCAGGTAATAGCGTCGCAGGCCGGGTTGCTCGACGCGCGGATCGGCGAGGGTCACGGTGCGCGGCGCCGCGGGCTCCGGCTCCTGCGGGCGGACGCGCCGCGCCGGGATTGCGGGCTGGGCCGGGATGGACCCGAAATTGCGCTCGACCAGCGGGCGGATGTCGGCGGGCTCGACGTCGCCGGCGATCACGAGGGTCGCGTTGTTCGGCGCATAGAAGCGGCGGTAGAAGGCGAGCGCATCCTCGCGATCGAGTTTCTCGATCTCCTGGTGCCAGCCGATCACCGGCCGGCCGTAGGGATGGTTGAGATAGAGCGCGGCCATGATCTGCTCGTTCAGCCGCGCGTCCGGATTGTTGGCGACGCGCATGTTGTACTCTTCGAGCACGACGTCACGCTCCGGCAGCACGTTCTCGTCCTTGAGGATCAGGCCGGTCATGCGGTCGGCCTCGAACTCCATCATCTTCGGCAGCTGCTCTTTCGGCACCCGCTGGTAATAATTGGTGTAGTCCACCGAGGTCGAGGCGTTCTCGTTGCCGCCGACGCGGAGCACGGTCTGGGAGAATTCGCCGACCGGATGCTTCGATGTGCCCTTGAACATCAGGTGCTCGAGGAAGTGCGCGAGCCCGGACTTGCCCGGCGTCTCGTCCGCCGAGCCGACCTTGTACCAGATCATTTCAGTGACGACGGGCGTGCGATGGTCCGGAATCACCACGACCTGCATGCCGTTTCCGAGCGTGAAGCTGGCGGGCGGAGCCGATGTCACCGTGGTCTGCGCAAGGGATGCGCCGGCCGTGAGGACACTCGTCGAAAGCAGCGCGGCAAGGAGGCGGGCAGCCGATCGGTAAGAGGACATCATGATCCTTATGAAAGGCCGAGCCCGGATGTCCGGCTCGGAGGCACGGCATGGTACACCGTGCGGCAAACGCTTCGCGTCACGAAGCAGAGAACTCAACTCGGGCGCAAGTTACTGATAAGCAATTAAAGACCGCGTCCGGCGCGCACGAGCCGCCGGCGCGGGACCGCGTCTGTCGGGATGTCGCAAAGGGACAGGAGGCTATTGTTCCTTGTCCTTGCCGGACATGATGTCGAAATAGGTCCGCCGTGTCTTGTCCTCTCCGGCGCCATAGGCGTAGCTCGGAGACGGCGTCTGGTAGCCGGGCGGCGGCTCGACCAGTGACTGGCGCGGCGGCTCGGTCGTGAATTGCTTGGCCTCGCCTTTGTTGTTCGACATCATGCCCCACAGACCGCCGGTGAAACCGAGTTGGGCCGGGCTGAGCGACGGATTGCCGTTGGTGCCCGGCTGAATAGGATCATTGCTCGTGCGCTCGGGTGCGGCTGTCCTGCCGACCTCCATCTCGGCGGGCGACAACGCCCGGCCTGCCTGCCAGCTCTCCGTGGCCTTGACGGCCTTCTTCCGCTGCGCGATGGCCTCCTTGCGGCGTCTCTCGTCAGGGTCCTTCGGCCAGTTCGGCGCGTTCTTGGCTTCAACGCCGGCGGGCGGCGGCAGGTCGAGCTTGGGCGGCACCACCAGCGGCGACCGCTCGCGGTATTCGATACCCTTCTTCTCCATGCTCTTGGCGCCGATGCCCGACATCAGATTGTCGATGAGCTTCTCTTCGAAGGTCATGTCGTCGTCGTCCTCGCCGTCGTCACCGGCGCGGGCGGCGCCAGCCGACATGACGAGACCGATGCCGAGCGCGACAGCGGACAATTTCAACGCCCGCCAGAGCCCCTGCCGGGGGTCTTCAACCATCGAACCGCTGGTCTTCGAGCTGCGCATCACTGTACCTGTTCCAAAATGTGGCAGTTTGCCGCTCTCGCGCGGCATAATCCCTCGCAAAAGCAAGGTTCCGCCTGCCGGTCCGTATCGGCCGGGATCAGGGCGCTTTTGCGGCGGGTACCCCCAGGAAGGAATCATACAATAGCGCCGCCACGCCAGCAACGATGGCCACGTCCGCGAGGTTGAACACGTACCAATTATAGGTATTTCCGCCGATCTCGACGTGAAACAGGGCGAAATCGACCACCGCGCCATAGGCCAGGCGGTCGATGCCGTTGCCGATGGCGCCGCCAATGATCAGGCCGAGCGCGATGGTTGCCAGCAGGGTGTGGGAGCGGGCCATCCAGATCGCCAGCGCAACCACCGCGAGGACTTTGACGGCCATCAGCGCCATTTGCGCCGCCTGACCGTCATTCTGGAGCCAGCCGAAGCTGATGCCGATGTTCCAGGCAAGCACCAAGTCGAAGAACGGGGTCACCTCGACCGCGCCGCGACGGGCGAGGTCGAACACGTTCAGCAGCCAGAGCTTTGAAGCCTGGTCGGCCACGAGCGTGAGCAGGGCCGCGAGGATGCCGGCGCGGAGCGGGGTCATGGGCAGTCGGCCACAACACGCTCCGTCGTCGTCCTGGCGAAAGCCAGGACCCATAGTCCGAGGCGGTCGTTGTTTGAAAGACTTGCGGTCATCAGCCTTCGTCGCAATTGGCGGCCGTGGAATGGGTCCTGGCTTTCGCCAGGACGACGGTGAGACCTAGATGCTGACCCCCAGCGCCTTCCATTCGCGCAGCGCCTTGGCGTCGCGCGGGGTGACGTCGGGATATTCGGGGTCTTCACCCACCGTCGGCGAAATCTTCCAGGAACGGGCGCATTTGGTGCCGACCGCCTTCTCCACCACGACAGCGACGCCTGGAACGGCATCGAGACGGAATGCGGAAGCCGGCACCTCGCCCTCGCGCACCTCGTAGTTCGAGGTGATGCAGATCTCGGCGAGATCGGTGTCGAACAGCGTCGCAAGCATGTCGCGGTCGGCGACATAGATGACCGGTGATGCCTCCAGCGACGAGCCGATGTTCTTGGCGGCGCGTTCGAGCTCCAGCGCACCGGTGACGACGCGGCGGACATTGCGGATCGCTTCCCACTTCGCGGCGAGCTTGTCGTCGCGCAGGCTTTCGAGGTCGTCGGGAAACTGCGTCAGGTGCACCGAGGGCTCGGCGTCGGGCCTGTACATCCGCCAGGCCTCCTCCGCGGTGAAGCTGAGGATAGGCGCCAGCCATTTCAGGATCGAGCTGCACAACAGGTCGATCGTGGTCAGCGCCGCCTTGCGCGTCGGCGAGGACGGCGGATCGCAATACAGCGTGTCCTTGCGGATGTCGAAATAGAACGCGGAGAGCTCACTGTTCAGGAAGGCGGACAGGGTCGCGACCACGGTCTTGTAGTCGAACTCCTGATAGGCCTTTCGGACGACGGCAGCGCGGACCGCGAGCTCGTGCAGCATCAGCCGTTCGAGCTCAGGCATGTCGGCGGGCGCGACTGCGTCGGCCGGCCTGTAGTGATCCAGCGTTCCCAGCATCCAGCGCACGGTGTTGCGCAGCTTGCGATAGGTCTCGATGGTGTTCTTCAGGATCTCCGGGCCGATGCGCTGGTCGTCGGCATAGTCGGTGGCGCAGACCCAGAGGCGCAGGATATCCGCGCCCGAATCCTTGATCACCTTCTGAGGCTCGACGGTGTTGCCGATCGACTTCGACATCTTGCGGCCGTTCTCGTCGAGCGTGAAGCCGTGGGTGAGCACGATGTCATAGGGCGCGCGGCCGCGCGTGCCCGCGCTTTCCAGCAGCGACGAATGAAACCAGCCGCGATGCTGATCGCTGCCTTCGAGATACATCACGGTGTCGTCGCCGCCGTCGACCTTGCGGACGATGTTGCCGAGCTGCGGGAAGTTCTGGCGATCCTCGAGCACGAAGGCGTGTGTGGAGCCGGAATCGAACCAGACGTCGCAGATGTCGTCGATTTTCTTCCAATCTTCCTTCGCGCGGCATCCAAGGAAGCGCTCGCGGGCGCCTTCCATGTACCAGGCGTCGGCGCCTTCCTCCATGAAGGCCTCGGTGATGCGCTGATTGACGATCTCGTCCTGCAGGATCTCGGCCGAACCGTCGCTCTTCTCGCGCACGAACACGGCGATCGGCACGCCCCAGGCGCGCTGGCGCGAGATCACCCAGTCCGGACGGTTGGCGATCATGCCGTTGATGCGGTTCTCACCCGACGGCGGCACCCATTGCGTGACCGAGATCGCATGCAGCGCGCGAGCCCGCAGCGTATCGCCCTTCCTGGGGTGGCCATCTTTGCTGATGTCCTTGTCCATCGCGATGAACCATTGCGGCGTGTTGCGGAAGATCACCGGCTTCTTCGAGCGCCAGGAATGCGGGTATTGGTGCTTGAGGCGGCCGCGCGCGAGCAGCTTGCCGGCCTCGACCAACGCCTTGATCACGGCTTCATTGGCATCGCCCTTCTCGCCCTTGTCGTTGAGCACGCGCTTGCCGGTGAAGCCGGGGGCCTGCGCGGTATAGGCGCCGTTCTCGTCGACAGTGTAGGGGATCGCGGTCGAGATGCCGCGCTCATCGAGCTCGCGGGTATTGGCCATCCAGACGTCGAAATCCTCGCGGCCGTGGCTCGGCGCGGTGTGCACGAAACCGGTGCCGGTATCGTCGGTGACATGCTCGCCGGCGAGCAGCGGCACGATAAACGCGTAACCGCCATCGAGGCCGCGCAAGGGATGGGCGCACTCCACGGCGTCCAGCGTATCGCCGGGAATGTCACGCAGCTTCTCATAGGCCGTGACGCGCGCCTGCTTGAACACCTCTGCTGCAAGCGCATCGGCCAGGATCAGGAGATCGCCGGTCTTCGCCCAATTGTCCGCGGCCGCATCCGTCACCTTGTAGAGGCCGTAGGCGATCTTCGGTGAGAACGAGATCGCGCGATTGCCGGGCAGCGTCCAGGGCGTGGTGGTCCAGATCACGACCGATGCATTGGCGAGCGCACCATGTGCCGGGGACGTGACGGGAAACTTCACCCACACCATGTCGGAGGTGTAGTCCTCGTACTCGACCTCGGCCTCGGCGAGTGCGGTCTTCTCGACCACGCTCCACATCACCGGCTTGGAGCCGCGATACAGGGTGCCGTTGGCGGCGAACTTCATCAGCTCGCGGGCGATCTGCGCCTCGGCGGGATAGCTCATCGTCTGATAGGGATGATCCCAGTCGCCGATGATGCCGAGGCGCTTGAATTCCTCGCGCTGCACGTTGATCCAGTGCGTCGCATAGGCGCGGCATTCCTTGCGGAACGCCACCATCGCGGCGGAGTCGCGGAAGTCGGGCTTCTGCTTGCCCTTGGAGCGGTAATTCTCCTCCTCGATCTTCCATTCGATCGGCAGGCCGTGGCAGTCCCAACCGGGCACGTAGTTGGAGTCGAAGCCGAGCATCTGCTGGCTCTTGGTCACGACGTCCTTGAGGATCTTGTTCAGCGCGTGCCCGATATGGATGTTGCCATTGGCGTAGGGCGGGCCGTCATGCAGCACGAATTTGGCGCGCCCCTGGGCTTCCTGGCGCAGCCTGTCGTAAAGGCCGATGTCGTTCCAGTATTTCAGCAGCTCCGGCTCGCGCTGCGGCAGGCCGGCGCGCATCGGGAATTCGGTCTGCGGCAGGAACAGGGTTTTCGAATAGTCTTTGGCTTCGGATTTTTGGGACTTTTGTGGCTTGTCGGACATGAGGCTGACTGGCTCGGAAGGGCGCGGGAACGGATGGCGATGCGGAATCGCGGGTGAAACGACAACATCCCGGTCTTGCGCCGAGCCGAAGGCTCAGGCGGAAGCCGGGCCGCTAATCCCTATGATGCGCCGCGCAAACATGGGCTTTCCATAGCAGGGGGGCGGGGGAAGCGCAAAAGGTTCGGCGGGCCGGTTTCCGGCCTCAATCGAAGACGCCAAGCCGCGGAAACGCGTCCGGGGCGGCGGCGAGCATGGCCCGGGCGTGGGCGGAATCGTCGTCCATCTGGCGGATCAGGGCATCCAGGCCGTCGAATTTCAGCTCCTCGCGGATGAAGCCGATAAAGGCGCAGTCGAGCGTCTGTCCGTAAAGGTCGCCCTTGAAGTCGAACAGAAAGATTTCCAGCAGCGGCGCACCATTGTCGAACGTCGGGCGGCGGCCGAAGCTTGCCACCCCGTCCAGCCGCTCCACGCCGCGGCCGACCCGCACCGCATAGATGCCGTGCTTGAGGCCGCAATTGGCATCAAGGCGGATATTGGCGGTGGGATAACCGAGGTCGCGGCCGCGCTTCTCGCCGTGGATGACCTCGCCGGTGATGAACCAGGGCGCGCCGAGCATGGCCGTGGCCTCGTCGAGTTGGCCTTCGGCGAGCGCGATCCGGATCGCGCTGGAGGAGACCGGCCGCTCGTCGATATCGACATGCGGCTGCACGTCGACCTCGATGCCGAGCCGGGGCGCCTCGTTGACGAGGAGGCTCGGCGAGCCGACCCGACCCTTGCCGAAGTGGAAGTCGTAGCCGACGGCGATTCCGCCGATGCCCAGGCGCCCGATCAGGTCGTGGTGAATGAAGTCTTGCGCGCTGGTCCCGGCGCGGGACTTGTCGAAGGTCATGACCACGGCGCCGTCAAGTCCGGTGCCGGCCAGAAGCCGCAGCTTGGCACGCTCGTCCGTCAGGCGGAATTGCGGGGTGTTGGGGCTGAAAAACCGGCGCGGATGCGGCTCGAAGGTCAATGCCAGCGCAGGGCGGCCATGTAGCCGGCCCATTTCCAGGGCCGCAGCGATTACGGCGCGATGGCCGAGATGAACGCCGTCGAAATTGCCCATGGCGACCACGGCACCCCTTGCAATGGCGGAGTCCGGCGTGGTGTCGCGGATAACGGTAAAATGCGGGGCCATCAGGGGAATCTCGAACCGGCGGGACCGGCCGGGACCGTGGCGCGACGGGCCGGATGAAGTCAAGCGGGAGGGGGCGGCCGCATCGAGTGCGATTTCAGTCCACCGGGGGCGTTCCCAGTTAACGCGCTGTTTAACGCCTTGGTGCTAGTCCTTGGGCGTGGAACCGCGGGGCTCCGGCCCGGCAGGTCCGATCGTAATATTTCCTGGGTTTGCGTTGGGGGAGTCGAGATGGCGGTTGATTTGTCGATGTCGGTTCTGGTGGTTGACGACTACAGCACCATGATCCGTATCATCAGGAACCTCCTGAAGCAGCTTGGCTTCGAGAATATCGATGATGCAAGCGACGGTTCGGCAGCGCTGAACAAGATGCGTGGCAAGAAGTACGGGCTCGTGATTTCCGACTGGAACATGGAGCCGATGACGGGTTACGACCTGCTGCGCGAAGTGCGCGCGGATCCGAACCTCGCCACCACGCCCTTCATCATGATCACGGCCGAATCAAAGACCGAGAACGTGATCGCGGCCAAGAAGGCCGGCGTGAACAACTACATCGTCAAGCCGTTCAACGCGGCGACGCTGAAGACCAAGATCGAGGCGGTCTTCCCGGACATGGCGAGCGCGTAAGGCGCGATCGAAGCCATCAGTTGAATTCGGAAAGCCCGGGCGATTGTCCCGGGCTTTCTGCGTCGGGTTCGTCGTTCCGGAATCGACGCCCCACATCAACCGGGAATGACGATCAACTCGCTACCACTTCAGTTCGCGCATCAGCGCCTTCGGGGGATGGCCGAACAATTCCAGCACCGACGCCGGGTCGAGCTGGTCGAGACCCTCGAACTCCTCGGCATGGATGCCGCGGGTCACGAACAGGCAATCGATGCCGAACTCGCGCGCGCCGGTGAGGTCGGTCCGGACGGAATCGCCGATCGCGAGCACCTTTTTGCGGTCGATCTGGTGGCCCTGGCGTTCGCCGGCGAGCGCCATCGCGCGCTCGTAGATCGGCCGGTGCGGCTTGCCGTAGAAGATCACCTCGCCGCCGAGCTCGCGATAGAGCTCCGCGATCGCGCCGGCGCAATAGATCAGGCGGTCGCCGCGTTCCACCACGATGTCGGGGTTGGCACAAACCAGCGTCAGCTTGCGCTCGCGCGCCTTCAGCATCATGCCGCGATAGTCTTCCGCCGTCTCGGTCTCGTCGTCATAGAGGCCGGTGCAGACGATGTAATCCGCCTCTTCCAGCGGTGCGGTCACCGCATCGAGGCCGCGATAGATCGAGTTGTCGCGCTCGGGGCCGAGCCAGAACATCTTGCGGCCGGGATGGTCGGCGACATAGAGCCGCGTCAGGTCGCCTGAAGACACGATCGCGTCATAGGTCTCGTCGGCGACGCCGAGCTTGCGCAATTGCCGCTGCACGGAGTCGGCCGGGCGCGGCGCGTTGGTGATCAGGATGACCGTACCGCCGCGGCTGCGGTAGGTGTGCAGCGCCTCGCAGGCTTCGGGGAAGGATTCGAGACCGTTATGGACCACGCCCCAGATGTCGCTGAGCACGACGTCCACGCCCGTCACGAGTTCACGCAGGCTTTCGGCGAAATGCAGTGTGGTCATGATGCGTGCGGCCGATCAGATACGTCGCGCGAGCGCGGCGTTGCCGGTGACGCGCTGTGGCGCAGACGCAGCCGACGTCGCGCCTGAGCTGGATATGCCGGAGCCATTGGATCCCTGAATGTCCTGTGCCTGGTTCGGCGCGGCGGTAGCAGATGACCCCTCCGGCCGCAATGGCCGGGGCGGCGCGAACAGGAACCCCTGGCCGAACCGCACGTCATAATCGAGCAGGTCGATCACGGCGCGCTCGCCCTCGATTCGCTCGGCGATCAGATCGATGCCGAAGCGGCCGAGCAGGTCGGAGAGATCGGACGGGTGGATGTCCGAGGCCGAAGCCTGCCTGGGGTCGAGCAGGAGCGAGGCCGGCACCTTGATGAAGCGCACGCCGCGATCGGCGAGCTCGCGCGGTTCGATGCGCAAATCGGTGACATGGTCGATCGAGAAACGGAAGCCGCGCTGGGCGAGCGCCGCGAGATTCTCGGTTTCGGCCGGGCCGAGATTGCGGAAGGTGGATTGCTTGAATTCCAGCACCAGCGAGGGCGCCAGCGCCCGATTGGCTTCGAGGAAATCGAGGTATTGCGCGAAGGTCGTGGAATTGCCGAGCGTGGAAGCCGCGACGTTGCAGAACACGCCGACTTCCTTGTTGCGTACCATCAGGCGCCGCAGCACCTGCACGCAGCGCAGCATGACCATGTTGTCGATGCGCCCGATCAACCCGGAGGCCTCCGCGATGCTGATGAACTCCTCGGCCGCGACCAGCTGGTCACGCTCGTCGCGCAGGCGCGTCACGGCCTCGTAGAACCGGACCTTGCGCTGCGGCAGCGACACCATCGGCTGGAGGAAGATGTCGATGCGGTTCTCGTCGATCGCGTTGCGGAGCGTCGCCAGCAATTGGGTCTGGTTGCGGCCGTTGGCGGTCTGAACCGGATTGGCGGTCTGGGTCTGGATCGCCGGTGCTGCCGGCCGCATTGGCGGCGGCGCGGGCGCCGGGGCAGCCGGCCGTTCCTCCTCGAACGTGGCCATCAGGTCGAGCGGCGCGTCCGGCTCCTGCCTTGCGACCGGCGCGGGGGCCGACACTGGCGCGTTGCCGGCCATCAGATCCTCATGGGCCGACACGGTGGTGGCGAGTTGCCTGACCAGTCCGCCGAGTTCGTTGATCTCGCCGACCACCGACTGGATGCGGTCGGAGTTGGCCGAATTGGAAGAGGCGATGCGTGCTTCGATCGTGGCGAGCCGGCGGCCGAATTCGGCGACCTGACGGGCGAGGTCGGCGGTGCCGCGCGAAAGATCGGCGATCTGGCCGCCGACGTCGCTGCGGTCGCGCAGTCGCATCGACACTGCATTGTAGAGGATCAGGAAGGTCAGCGCCGTCAGCGCCACGATCGCGGATTCGGTTCCGCTGATGCCGGCGACCGCGTAGAGCACGAGCCCGAGCGAGGCGGCGACCAGAACCATGCAGATCGCGATGAAGATCGTCGAAATACGAATCATGCCGCGCGTTACGCCTTCAAGAGCTGACTGCCTGACCGGGAAAACACGGGTGGCGTTTCGAACCCCGTCACGCCGCATGCTCCCCCAAGCGGCATGAGCTTAACATCATTGTTGATTCGAGGGGATAGCGGCCCGATCGCAGAGTCAGGATGGCGCCGCAGCGCCGACCGTGTCGGCCGAGACGGCCTCGCGGGTGCCAAGCGGCTTGGGCGGCCCGGTGGTCGTGTCGCGCAAGGTCTGCCGTTCGATCTCCGAATTCAGCTCAGCCCCGAACATGATGACGATGGCCGACATCCACATCCACATCATCAAGCCGATCGCAGCGCCGAGCGAGCCGTAGGTCGCGTTGTAATTTGCGAATTCGGACAGATACCAGGACAGCAGCGCCGAGCCGGCGATCCAGAGGATCGCGGCCGTCACAGCGCCGGGGCTCAGCCATTGCCAGCGCGGGGCGTCGCGGCTGGGCGCGAAGCGGTAGAGGACGGCGAGCGCCGCAAGGAGAATGACGAACAGCACCGGCCATCGCGCCAGCGCCACGATCAGCTTGCTTTCGGGCGCCATGCCGAGGTGGTTGAGCGCGAGCGGGAAGGCGACGACGGCGCCCACCATCAGCAGCAGGGCAACGATGCCACCGACCGTGAAAGCCAGCGAGACCGTGTTCAGCCGGATGAAGCTGCGCTTTTCACGCTCCTCATAGGCGACGTTGAGGGCGTCGAAGATGGCTTTGACGCCGGCATTGGCGCTCCAGATCGCGAGCACGAGTCCAAACAGGAAAGTGAAACCAAGCGTCGCGCCGCCGTTCGACACGACGCGCGCCACCTGGTCCTCGACGATCTGGAACGCGCCCTCGGGCAGCATCATCGCGAGCGATTGCAGGTTGGAACTGATCGTCGAGGGATCGGCGAACAGGCCATAGAATGAAACCAGCGCCGTGATGGCGGGAAAGATCGCGAGCAGTCCGAAAAAGACGACGCCGCCGGCGGTCGCGAGCAGGCGATCCTCGTCGATGCGCTGATAGGTGCGCCAGAGGATGTCCTTCCAGCCTGCCCACGGGATCGCGAACGGGCTTTTCGCGCGGCGGCCGCGGCCGGGCTGCGAGGCTGCGCCCGTCGGGCTCGTTTCCGGCGAATTCGCCTCGCCGTTGCGGTGGTCTTGCGGAGGTCCCGGCCGGATCAGGCCAGAATCCTGGAAATACCGTTCCGCGGTGAGCACGAACACGGTCGTGGCTGCGACTAACAGCCAGCTGTCGAATTGCTCGGCGCGCCGCATACGCATTTTCAGGTATCCGCTCCGTGGCCGTGACGCCGCCTGCGCGCGGCCGTGATCCCGACCAGCCCAACGGCCGCGAGCATCAGCCCGAGTTGCACGGGCCGGTTGGACCGAGCCGGCCACGTGCTGCCGCCATGTCCTGACTCATGTCCTCGTTCGCCCGGCGCGAGCGGCGCCAGGGGAATTGTCGTCGCGACCTCTTTCACCGCCTCCTTCACCGTTCCGCGCGGGATGCGCGGGGTGGCGATAGCCACCCGCAGGCGGCTGGCGAGCGGCACGATCGGCTTGGTCTTGCGCTTCATCTGGGCCATGGCCACGCCGGCGCAGGCGGCGGCCAGGACCAGGAGCACAGCGCCGACGGCGCCGAACCCCCAGAATTGCCCGTAATGGATTGCAATCCAGCGGTACAGGGCGATCAGGCCGACGAAGAAGGCTGCGACGACGAACAAGCCCGCAACCGCGAGCAGTCCGGCCGCAGCCGCGTACGACGTCATGCGCCCTGTGGCCTGGTTGCTCCGGTCGCGGGCATAGGACTGGGCGGCGCGCTTGAGATGGTTGAGCTTGAGCGCGACGCCGGCGCGCAGCAATTCGCCCGATGGCGCAAGCATGCGGTTATCCTCCGAGTGCGAGAAAATTCGTCGGGGGATGAACGTGGCGGTATTTGACTTGTTCCGACGAGGTCTGCCCGCCGTGATGGATCAGCCGAGATCGGTTGCCGCGATCCAGAACACTTCGCCCTCGGAGTCCTCGGTGTCGAGCCAGAGCAGCGGCAATTCAGGAAAGGCCTCGTCAACCAATTCGCGGCCGCGGCCGATCTCGCAGATCAGCCCGCCATGCGGCGTCAAATGGCCGGGCGCATCGCGCAGGATCCGGCGCACCACATCGAGACCGTCGGCGCCGCCGTCGAAGGCGAGCTTCGGCTCGGCCCGGCACTCGGGCGGCAGCGCCGCCATGCCTTCGGCGTCGACATAAGGCGGGTTGGTGATGATCAGGTCGTATTTGGTGTTACCGAGTGGGGCGAACAGGTCGCCGCGATGCAGGCTGATCCGGCCATCGAGCCCGTATTCGCCGACATTTCGTCTGGCGACGTCGATCGCGCCCTTCGAGATATCGACGGCATCGATCGTGGCGTTCGGGAAATGATGCGCGGCGAGGATCGCGAGGCATCCCGATCCCGTGCAGAGATCGAGCACGCGCTCGACGGCGCTGGAATCGTCGATCAGCGAGCCGGCTTCGCCGTCGCCGCCGAAATGCGACTCCAAGAGTTCACCGATGAAGGAGCGCGGAACGATGACGCGCTCGTCGACATAAAACGGCAGGCCGCGCATGTAGATCTTGTTGACGAGATACGCGGCCGGTTTGCGCGTGGTGACGCGCTGATGAACGAGATCGATGATGGTCCTGCCCTCGGCGGTCGTGACGCGCGCGTTGGCAAAAATCTCGAACTGCTCGGGATGCAGATGCAGGGCTTCACAGACCAGGAAAGCCGCTTCCGCGACCGGATCGGGCGTGCCATGGGCAAAGGCGAGCTTGGCCTCATTGAAGCGGCTCACCGCATAGCGGACGAAATCGATCAGCGTGAGAAGCTCGCCGCGGCCCAGTTTCGCGAGCTTTGGCGCGGCGCGGCCGCGCACGGCCTTTTTGGATGTTGTTGCCATCAGGATCGGGTCCAGCGTGCGGCGGCTTCGTCGTCGCGGGCCTGGGCCTCGACCCAGCCGGTGCCGGTGGCGCTCTCTTCCTTCTTCCAGAACGGCGCGTTGGTCTTGAGATAATCCATCAGGAACTCGGCTGCCTGGAACGCTGCCTGGCGGTGCTGCGAGGCGGTCAGCACCAGCACGATGTTCTGGCCGGGCATGAAACGGCCGACGCGATGGATCACCGTGACGCCGCTGAGAGGCCAGCGCGAGATGGCCTCGTCGGCATGGCGCCTGATCTCTTCCTCGGCCATGCCGGGATAATGCTCCAGCGAGAGCGCGGCGATCTTCGCGCTGTCTTCGTCGCTGCGGCAGATGCCGGAAAAACTCACGACCGCACCGATGTCGGTGCGGTTCCCGGTCAGCACCGCGATCTCGCGTGCGATGTCGAAATCGTCTTGCTGGATACGGATGGTGACGGGGCAGGTGGCGACGGACATGGCCTAGCCGCCGGTCATCGGCGGGAAGAACGCGATCTCGCGAGCGCCCGCGATCGCGGCGTCCGACTTGACGTGGGCATGGTCGATCGCGGTGCGGATCACCTTCGGCTTCTCGAACGCATAGGCGTAGGCTTCGCCTTGGCCGGACAGCCAGGCGATCAGCTCTTCCACGGTGCGCACGGTCGCAGGCGGCTCGATCGTCTCCTCGGCCTTGCCGATGCGCTCGCGCACCCAGGCGAAGTACTTCACCTTCATCCCTCATCCTCCTTGATGAGGTGATGGATGCCGGCGCCGAAATAGTCGTAGCCGGTGTACATGGTGAGGATCGCCGAGGCCCAGAGCAGCGCCAGCCCGATCATCGAGACCATGGGCACGACCTCATCGCCGGCCGGACCAGCCAGCAGGAAGCCGATGGCGATGAGCTGAACCGTCGTCTTCCATTTCGCAAGCTTGGTCACGGGCACGCTGACACGCAGCGCGGCAAGATATTCGCGCAGGCCCGAGACCAGGATCTCGCGGCACAGGATCACGATGGCGGCCCACAGCGACCAGCCGTGAATGATGCCGTCGGCGGCCAGCATCAGCAGGCACGAGGCGACCAGAAGCTTGTCGGCGATCGGATCGAGCATGCGGCCGAACGCCGATTGCTGATTCCAGATCCGTGCGTAATAGCCGTCGAGGTAATCGGTGACCGCAGCCGCGATAAAAATGGCGACGGCGACCCAGCGCAGCCACAGCGGGCCGTCCATGATCGACTGTGCGTAGATGCACCCGACCACGACCGGGATCGCGGCGATCCGGCCGTAGGTCAGGATGTTCGGGAGGGACATCGCGCGGCTGGTCGTCCCTCGTGTCGTGGCGATGTTCATCCGTCCTACCAATACCGCTGCAGCCTGAAGGTCAACCGTTCCGCTCCCCAAATGGGGTGCGGGATGCGACGACCATATGACCGCGGCCCCCCTTTTATTTCACCCCGGCTGGGGATGGAAATACTCGAAAATCCTGCGGGCGCTCTCGGCGCTCACCCCCGGAACCTTACCGAGATCGGTGATCGAGGCCCGTTCGATCTCCTTCAGGGTTCCGAAATGATGCAGCAAGGCACGTTTGCGTGACGGACCGATGCCAGGAATCTCCTGCAAGCCGGCCTCGCGGATGTCCTTCTTGCGCAGCTTGCGGTGCGAGCCGATGACGAAACGGTGCGCCTCGTCCCGCAGCCGCTGGATGAAATAGAGCACGGGGTCGCGCGGCTCCAGCTTGATCGCCTCGCGCTCCGGCATGAACAGGGTCTCGCGGCCGGCATCCCGGTCCGGCCCCTTGGCCACCGACATCAGCGCCACCTGGGTCAGGCCGAGATTTGCAAAGATGTCCCGGACCGCGTTGAGCTGGCCGCGGCCGCCATCGATGATCACGAGATCGGGCCATTGCGGGAAGTCGTCGTCCTTGGCTTTGGCCGCGTTGTCCTCGGGTGGATTGATCAAGCGCTTGAAACGGCGTTCGAGCACCTCGCGCATCATCCCGTAATCGTCGCCGGGCGTCAGGCCCTCCGACTTGATGTTGAACTTGCGATACTGGTTTTTCACAAAACCGTCCGGGCCGGCGACGATCATGGCGCCGACTGCGTTGGTGCCCTGGATGTGGCTGTTGTCGTAGACCTCGATCCGCTTCGGCGCATGCGTCAGGCTCAGGGTCGTGGCCATGGCGTCCAACAGGCGGCTCTGCGTCGCGGTGTCCGCGAGCTTGCGGCCCAGGGCCTCGCGCGCGTTGGTGAGCGCGTGGGTGACGAGCTCCTTCTTCTCGCCGCGCTTCGGCATGGACACTTCGACCTTGCGGCCCGCCTTGATCGACAGCGCGTTGGCAAGCAGCTCGCTCTCCTCGATCTCGTGCGAGAGCAGGATATTCCTCGGCGGCGGCTTGTCGTCATAGAACTGGGCGAGGAAGGAGCCGAGCACCTCTTCCGGCGTATATGTCTTCTCCGCGCGCGGGAAATAGGCGCGGTTGCCCCAGTTCTGCCCGGTGCGGAAGAAGAACACCTCGACGCAGGAGAAGCCGCCCTCCTGGTGGATGGCGAACACGTCGGCTTCTTCCACCGTGCGCGGATTGATGCCCTGCTGCGACTGGATCGCGGACAGCGCAGCGAGGCGGTCGCGGTAGAGCGCGGCGCTCTCGAATTCGAGCTCGCCGGAGGCCTTCTCCATCTCCGCGGCAAGCTCCTGCTTCACCGCATGGCTCCTGCCGGACAGGAAGTCGCTCGCCTCGCGCACCAGGGTCGTGTAGCCGGGGAAGTCGATCTCGCGGGTGCAGGGGCCGGCGCAACGGCGGATCTGGTAGAGCAGGCAGGGCCGCGAGCGACTCTCGAAGAAGGAATCCGTGCAGGAGCGGATCAGGAACGCGCGCTGAAGTGCGGTGATGGTGCGGTTGACGGCGCCGGCGGAGGCGAACGGGCCGAAATAGCGACCCGGCCGCGTCTGCGCGCCGCGATGCTTCAGGATCTGCGGCGCCCAATGGTCGCCCGTGATCAGGATATAGGGAAACGACTTGTCGTCGCGCAGCTGCACGTTGAAGCGCGGCCGAAGCTGCTTGATGAGGTTGGCCTCCAGCAGCAGGGCTTCGGTCTCGGTGTGGGTCGAGATGATTTCCACGGTCACCGTGGCGGCGATCATGCGCAGGATGCGCGCCGGCTGCGGCGCACTCTGGCGCGCATAGTTCGACAGGCGCTTTTTGACGTTCTTGGCCTTGCCGACATAGAGCACGTCGGCATTCGCATTGAGCATGCGGTAGACGCCGGGCGAGGTGGGGGCGAGGCGCACCGCGCGTTCGATCGCCTCGTGGCCGGTCGCCAGCGGCTCTTCGCCGACGGTGCCGCTCTCTTCCAGGATGTCCGGCAGCCGCGCATCGTCCTCGTCGTCGCCATTCGCAGTGGCGGGATCGAGGTCCGGCGGCGCGGCTTCCGTTTCCTGGGGCGGGACGTCGGGTGCGTTGCCGCGCACGGGTTTGCGTACGCGTGCGTCGTCCGGATTGTCGGGGGAATCGTGAACCATGGTGCGAATTTAAGCGCTGCGGGTGTCGATTTGAAGTTCCGGCCGAGCGGCACGCACAGGATGGCGGCGCAGTTCCCGGTAACGCTTGCTTAAGCCTGTTAACAGCGCGGTAACCCGGCTTAACAGGCCTTTAACTTAAAACTCTCGATAAATCTTACGCGAAAAAGGGTGGTTCCGTAACCATGCGGTTTTGCCTCGCGCGGCGGCGCGGGCATCGCAGCGGTGACGGGAGTTGCGTTGGAGTGTGTGATGAAGAGGCTCGTTGTGGGCGCAGCCGCGTTGGCTGCGGTCGGCTGGACGGCTTCGGCAGAGGCCGCCGATCTCAATTACGGGCAGCGTGCGCCCTACACGGTCAATCAGCCGCTCAATGCCTATAGCTGGGCCGGTCCGTATCTCGGTGGCAATCTCGGCTACGAATGGGGTTCGGTGAGCAACAATCCCGCAAAACCGTCGGGCTTCGTCGGCGGCGTTCAGGCCGGCTACAATTTCCAGAACGGCCCATGGGTGTTCGGCGTCGAGGGCGACATCCAGGCCGCCGGTGCCGACGACACCTTCGCGCCGTGGAAGTTCTCCAATCCGTGGTTCGGCACCTTGCGCGGCCGCGCCGGCTACGCCTTCAGCAACGTGCTGTTCTACGGCACGGCGGGCCTCGCCTTCGGCGAGCTGCGCGCGCAGACGTTCGGCTGGACCGAGTCGCACACCAGCGCCGGCTGGACCATCGGTGCCGGCGCGGAAGTTATGTTCGCGCCGAACTGGAGCGCCAAGCTCGAATATCTCTATATCGATCTCTCGACGAGTCAGTTCGCGATTACGGGCGTGTCAAACGGCTATAGCGCCAGCGTTGTGCGCGCAGGCGTGAACTATCACTTCTGATAGCTAAAGAAGAAAATACCGGACCAACCTCCCGGCCGCTTGCGGCCGGGATTTTTTTGACGCTTGGCTCGCTAGGGAAGGATGACCAAATCGACCGCCTTCGGCCCCTTGCCCTTCTTGTCCGGTTCGACTTCGAAAGTAATACGCTGTCCTTCGGCAAGGTCCTTCAGTCCGGCCCGCTCCACAGCAGTAATATGTACGAAGACGTCGCGGCCCCCGTCGTCCGGTTTGATGAATCCGTAGCCGCGCTCACCGTTGAAAAACTTGACCGTTCCCGTCATGGCCATCGGGAAACTCCCCCTCATTGCTCCTCCGTCGTGACGCAGACGCGCGTCACGACATGACCGGGCCTTACGAAGCCCGGGAGCTGGCCATCCTTCGGCAGACCATTCGGTCCGACTGGATCTTTCTTAGGCCTTCACTCCGCCGCAACCATTCGCGGAAGCGGAACGTAAAGCCAGTCACCGCAACAGCATAATACGGTTCTCTGCAGATTGACTACCGCTCCTGCATATTTTTCCCAAGAATGCCGGAGTGTTACGGTCTCGGCACCTCCAATCGGAATCTGGCAGCGCCACCCTGGCCGAGCGGCATCTCCAGCTCCGGCAGGATCGTCTTGAGTTCGCCGTGCAGCGTGTAAGGCGGATTGACGATCAAGAGCCCGCTGGAGGTGAGGGCTGCGCCGTCGGCTTGCGGCGCCACGCTGAATTCGAGGCGCAGGCATTTTCCCGGCGGCTTTGCTGCGGCTGCGAGCCGCGCCACTGATTGCACCAGCGTGTCGGTGGCGCGTCGGCTCTTGGCGGGATACCAGATTACATAGATACCGGTCGGCCATTTCGCGAAAGCCGCCGAGAAGGCCTCTGCGAGCTTTTCGAACTCGTCCTTTGCCTCGAAGGGCGGGTCGATCAGAACGAGCCCACGCCGTTCCTTCGGCGGCACGAAAGCCGGCAGCGCCATCCAGCCGTCGAGGTCGACCACGCGGGCCTGTTCGTCGCGGCGCAGTACGCCGATCAGCGCCTTGCGCGCCTTCGGCTCGAGCTCGCAGAGCAAGAGGCGGTCCTGCGGCCTCAGCAGGCCGCGTGCGATCAGCGGCGAGCCCGGATAGGCCTTGAGCTCGCCCTTCGGATTGAAGGCGCGGACGATGTCGAGATAGGGCTTGGTCAGCGCCATGGCGTCGTTCGACAACCGCGCCTGCATCAGCCGCGCAATGCCCGTCAGCCACTCGCCGCCCCGGCGCGCTTCGTCGCTTTCGAGATCGTAGAGGCCAGCGCCGGCATGGGTGTCGATGACGCGGAACGCACCCGGCTTGTCCTGGAGATAGGTGATGATGCGCGTCAGCACGATGTGCTTGATGATATCGGCGAAGTTGCCGGCATGGAAGGCGTGGCGGTAATTCATGCAAGAGCACTACGCCACGTGACGGCCCGAGCAAAGAGGCACGACGCCTGGGCTAGCCACCCCGGATCGGCGGCATCGTCACCTGGTCGCGGCGGCAGGCGCGGCGGTCGATCTCCTCGCAGGCGCGGAATTGCAGGTCCTTGCTGAGGCAGATGCGGACTTCCGATAGCCGCGTCCGGTTGCAGGTGATCGAGACGGCGGCATTGCTGAGGCCCGGATTGGCCTTGATGAAGGCTTCCTCCACCTCCGCCGGCGCCACGGTCTTGGCCTGCGATAGATCGAGATATTCGGCTGGAATCTTGATCGCGGCGCGCGCCTTGCGGATCGTCTCGAAATAGCTGCGGTCAGCGAGCCCCGAGCAGGTGCCGTGCTTGTCCCACTCATTGAAGATCAGCCCCGGCGCCGGCATCAGATCGAGCATGGAGGAGACGATACTGCGGTTCAGCCGCGGCGAGGGCCGCTGGCAATATTCCGGAAATCCGTTCTCATATTGTGGCCACAGACCATGCACCACGAAAGCGTAGGGCCGTCCGCTGCACTGGGTCTGCGAGCGGCCGCCGCGCTCCGCCGCCTCCTCGCAGAAAGAGGGCGACCAAGACAGTGACAGCACATAAAAATCGAATTCGCCGGGCGTGTTCTGCCGCTTGTCCTGGGCCTTTGCGCCATCGGCCAGCGCAGCCAGCCCGGCCGCAAGCGTCAGCGAGATCATCAGGCGGGAGAACGAATGCAATCGGGAATGAAACATGGCGACGCCCCTCAACTAGACTGTGCAGGCAAGCCTAGCAGGCGATAAGAACATTTCAAGAACAAAATGCGGGCGACCGTCGTTCGGCCGCCTGATCGGTCCGGATCAGAACGTTTCAATTACTGTTTGGCGGCGCGGCAGGCCGGGTTGTAGGCCCAGTTGCGGTCGAGCCCGACCACGCACCATTCGACGCCTTGGCCGTAGCCGGCGAAGCCGCCATCCTCCACGATCGAGAAATGCACCTTGCGCATCTTGCCGTCCGTGAGCATGGCCTCGCCGGTGCAATAGCGGCGCGGGATGTTGTCGGATGCCCAAGGCCGGAACGCGGTCTCGTGAACGGCGGCGAAGCCGGTGATCTTCAACGAGGAATTCCAGAACGAGCTTTCTTTCTCCCAGAACTGGCTGGCGATCGTCGGCAGCGCCCTGTCGCATTCGGAGACGTTGCCGTCATAGCGCGGCCCGCTCAGCCAGAAATTCAGCTCCAGCGGATTGGCGGCCCTGGCCTCGCCGAGCGACAGCGCCCCGAACAGGAGGCCGAGCACGGCGGCAAAGCGGAGCGATTTCAGGAAGGTCGAGGCGCGCATGGATGATCCAGACAGCATGATCTGCAAGGGTCGGACGGTGCCGTGAAGGCCGGGGGAGGTCAAGTGCAGCGCGGCAACACTTGCCGACGAGTTGACCGCAATGCTGCGTTGGACCGGCCATCCGTTCTTTCCACCGCCCCGCCGGCACCGTAAACTGTCGGCAACCAATCGGAGTGACGGGAATGCGAATCATTGCGGCCGCGGGTCTACTTGCCCTGGGTATGATGGCGAGCCAGTCGGCGCGCGCCGATCTGCTTCCGGTGCCTCCGTTCAAGGGCAACGACACTGGCGGCATCATCGCCTATTCGATGGCAACCCAGGTCGATGCGCGGCAGGTCGCGGTCGATCACTGCGCGCGCTACGGCAAGGTCGCCAAATTCCTGGCGGTGCAGGCCTATGAGGGCGGCTACATCTCGTTCTCCTGCCGCTGGGTGCCCTATGGCGCCGCCGACCTGCCGATCCGCACGCTCTACTGAGGCGCTTTCGTTAGCGCCGCTATCTCGCAGCGGGGAGCCTCCCACATGACGCGCAAGCTCGCTTTGCTCGGCTCCGCCTTTTGCCTTGTCGTATCGGCAAGCAGCGCTCGCGCTGACGACCTGCCGGTGCGCAAGGCGGGGCTGTGGGAATTGAAGATGGTCAGGACCGGCACGCCGGTGCCCGAGATGACCATGCAGCACTGCACCGACGAGACCGTCGACAAGGAGATGAACAACAACATCTCCCCGATGGCCAAGCAGATCTGCGCCAGGCAGGACATCAAGAAGACCGCGACCGGCTATGTCAGCGATTCCGAGTGCAATGTCGCCGGCATCAGCACGACCTCGCATGCCGAGATATCCGGCGATTTCAATTCGGCCTATACCGTGAAGACGTCGTCGCACGCGCAAGGCGGCGCCGCCGGCGCAGCAGGCCGCGACACGACCATGCAGCTCGAAGCGAAATGGCTGGGGGCCTGCAAGCCGGACCAGAAGCCCGGCGACATCGTGATGCCCGGCGGCTTCAAGATGAACGTGCGCGACATGGACAAGCTGAAGGCGCTGCTGCCGAAGTAAGGCTCTTCCCCTCTCCCCTTGTGGGAGAGGGTGGCTCGCCGCGCAGCGGCGAGACGGGTGAGGGGTTTGTCTCCGCGTGTGACTCTTTTCGCTTTGAATTCGCGGAGAGAGACCCCTCATCCGGCGCTTCGCGCCACCTTCTCCCACAGGGGGAGAAGGGAAGAGGCAGCTACACCGGTATCCGCACGCTCGCCCTTAATCCGCCCATCGGACTGTCGCCAAGCGTGATGTCGCCGCCGTGCGAGCGGGCGATGTCGCGGGCGATCGCGAGGCCAAGACCTGTGCCGCCTTCATCCTGGTTGCGGGCGTTGTCCAGCCGCAGGAACGGCTTGAACACCTCTTCGCGCAGATGGGCGGGAATGCCCGGCCCGTCATCGTCCACCGTCACGGTCAAATAACGGTGATCGCGCTGGCCGGTGATGGCGATGCTCTTGCCGTAGCGGGCGGCGTTGGTGACGAGGTTGGCGAGGCAGCGCTTGAATGAGGCCGGCTTCACCGTGACCACGGGCAGCCCGTTGAACGCAACGGTCGCCGTGTGGCCGTGGCGCTCGGCGTCGCTGCGCAGCTCCTCGAGCGCCTGGGCCATGTCGGTCGGCTGCGACTGCTCGCCGGAATCGCCGCGGGCAAACGCGAGGTAGTCCTCGAGCATCATCGACATCTCGTCGACGTCCTTGCGCATGCCCTCCATTTCGGGGCTGTCGCCGATCAACGCCAGCTCGAGCTTGAACCGCGTCAGGATCGTGCGCAGATCATGGCTGACGCCGGCGAGCATCGCGGTGCGTTGCTCCATCGTTCGCTCGATGCGCGACTTCATTTCGAGGAAGGCGACCGACGCGCGCCGCACCTCGCGCGCGCCACGCGGGCGGAAATTCGGCGCCTCGCGGCCCTTGCCAAAACTTTCGGCGGCGTCGGCAAGTCGCAGGATCGGCTTGATCTGGTTGCGCAGGAATAGCACCGCGACGATCAGCAGGATCGAGGACGTGCCGACCATCCAGAACAGGAAGATCTCCGAGTTCGAGGCATAGGCGGCGCTGCGCTGCGCGAACACGCGCATCACGGCATCGTCGAGCTGGATCCGGATCTCGACGAGGTTGGAGCGGCCGACCGTGTCGATCCAGAAGGAGCGCCCGATCTGGCGGCCGAGCTGCACCGACAGCGTCTGGTCGAGCAGCGAGAAGAACGGCTTTGGTCCCGGCGGCGGCATGTCGCCGGCCGGGAGGAAATCGACGACGAGGCCGAGGCGCTGCTGCGCGATGCGGCGGATCTGGTCGCGATCCTTGTCTTGCGGGTAGCCCTTGTAGACGTCGATCAGCGCGGCGATGTCCTGCACCACCGCGGCCGACAGGCGGCGTGTCACCGTGTTCCAGTGCCGCTCCATGAACACGAAGGCGACCACCGATTGCAGGATCACCATCGGCACGATCATGATCAGCAGCGCACGCGCGTAGAGGCCGGTCGGCATCCAGCCCTTGAACGCATTGCCCATCCAGCCATTGGCGGCGGAGACGCGGCCGGCGGCGCTCTTCAAAAGCGTCAGGCCGCTATCGATCGTGCTCATCGGTGGCGCTTCACTCTTTATGGCGAGGCTACCAGCCGGTAGCCGATGCCGCGCACGGCCTGGAGGAACAGCGGATTGGCGGGATCGGTCTCGATCTTGCGCCGCAGGCGGTTGATCTGCACGTCGACGGCGCGCTCGTTGACGCTGCCATTGCCGGTCAGCGCGCTGCGCGGCACGGTCTCGCCCGGTGTCTCCGACAGGATCCGCAGCATCTCGCGCTCGCGGTCGGTGAGGTGAATGACGTCTTCGCCCTGGCGCAGTTCGCCGCGGTCGAGGTGGTAGATGTACGGGCCAAACGCGATCTTCTCCACCGCAGCGGCCTGCGGCGGCGGCGCGGCGCGCTTGAGGATGTTGTTGATGCGCAGCGCAAGCTCGCGCGGCTCGAACGGCTTTGCGACGTAGTCGTCGGCGCCGATCTGCAGGCCCTCGATGCGCGCTTCGGCTTCGTGCCGCGCCGTCAGCATCACGATCGGCACTGATGACGAGGTCCGGATGAAACGCGCGAGATCGAAGCCGGTCTCGCCGGGCATCATGACATCCAGGATCAAGAGATCGAAGTGCAGGCCCAAAAGCTTGGAACGGGCGTCGCTGGCGCTGGCGGCGGTCGAGACGCGATAGCCTTCGCCGGCAAGGAAGCGCGACAGCAGGTCGCGGATGCGGCGGTCGTCGTCGACCAGCAGGAGATGCGGAGCATCGTCGGCGGGGCGTGCCGGCGGGCGTGCGAGCGTGGCAGCGAGCGGCACGGTCACTCCTTGTCCTGATTGACGGTGGCAAAGATCGTCTCGAGCACCTTGTCGGGATCGTCGCGGTCGATCATCGCGCGCAGGAAGCGCTTGACGGTTTCGGCATCCTGCGGCGCCATCTCGGCGAGCGCCTTGGTGATGCGCGTGGTCTGGAGACCGGCGAGCTTTTGCACCAGCGCCTCGCCCTTCGGTGTCGCAAACAGCAGGCGTTGGCGGCGATCATTGTCGCCGGTCTTCTGCACGATATAGCCCTCGTCCAGGAGCTGCTTGAGCACCCGGCCGAGCGATTGCTTGGTGATGCGCAGGACGTCGAGGAGGTCGGCGACCTTGAGGCCGGGATAACGATAAACAAAGTGCATGACGCGGTGATGGGCCCGGCCGAAGCCGAACGCCTCCAGCTCCTGGTCGGGATCGCCGACAAAATCGCGATAGGCGAAGAACAGCAGTTCGATGATATCCCAGCGCAAATTGCCTCCGTCGTCTGCGGCCGGCCGCGGCCCGGCTGCGTCTTGAGAAGGAGTCGCGAAATTTATGTCAGGCATATTGACGTATCTTTGTCTCAATGTTACAAAACGATCAGCCCGCACGAAATTTTAGATCGTTTCGCGTCGGGTGGGCATCGAAGCAAGGCGGCCGCAGTGGGCCGGACAGGCGGAGACGGCCGGAGCAGATCTACCGTGCGATTGTCGAACGGCATTTCGGCAAAACATACTGGACTTCCGTCTTCCGCAAAAGCATGTCCTCGGTGACATGCTGGCCACGGAAACCGGCCGTAACAAGGCTGGCGGCGGTCCGGCCAGAAACCAATCGAGCCAGCCGGGCCCAAATCGGGGCAGGCGGGTGCCACAACGGCGCCGCTACCGGCAGCGGGAGGCAAGGACATGAGCATGAAATTCGACATCCAGCCCGCATCCAATCCGACCTCCGAGAAGGATCGGGTCGCCAAGCTGGTCGACCCCGGTTTCGGGCGGGTCTTCACCGACCACATGGCAGTGGTCCGCTACAACCAGGCCAAGGGCGGCTGGTACGAGGCGCGTGTCGAGGCCCGCGCCAATTTCCAGCTCGATCCGGCCGGCGCCGTCCTGCACTACGCCCAGGAAATTTTTGAAGGCCTCAAGGCCTACAAGCGCGACGACGGCGGCGTGAACCTGTTTCGCCCCGATGCCAATGCCCGGCGCTTCAAGGACTCGGCGGACCGCATGGCGATGGCGCAGCTCCCTGAAGACGTCTTCATCGAGGCGGTCGAGCAAATCGTGCGCATCGATCGCGCCTGGATGCCGGGCGGCGAGGGTAGCCTTTACCTGCGCCCCTTCATGATCGCGAGCGAGACCTTCCTCGGCGTCAAGCCGTCGTCCGAATACATTTTCGCGGTGATCGCCTCGCCGGTCGGCTCCTACTTCAAGGGCGGCCCCGCGCCGGTCTCGATCTGGGTGTCGGAGAATTACACGCGCGCTGCCGTCGGCGGCACCGGCGCCGTCAAATGCGGCGGCAACTATGCCGCAAGCCTGCGTGCGCAGGCCGAGGCGATCCAGCACGGCTGCGACCAGGTCGTCTTTCTCGATGCAATCGAGCGCCGCTACATCGAAGAGCTCGGCGGCATGAATGTGTTCTTCGTGTTCGACGACGGGTCGCTCTCGACGCCGCCGCTGGGCACCATCCTGCCCGGCATCACCCGCGACTCCATCATTGCGCTGGCCAAAGACGCCGGCAAGACCGTGCGTGAGGAGCCGTACTCGCTCGACCAGTGGCGCAAGGATGCGGCCAGCGGCAAGCTGAAGGAAGCGTTTGCCTGCGGCACCGCCGCCGTGATCTCGCCGATCGGCACGGTGCGCTCGGTGAGCGGCGATTTCGAGATCAGCGGCGGTGCCGCGGGCCCCGTCGCCATGGGCCTGCGCAAGCAGCTCGTCGACATCCAGTACGGCCGCACCAACGATCCGCACAACTGGATCCGGAAGGTGGATTGAGGCCCTTCTTCCTTCTCCCCTTGTGGGAGAAGGTGGCGCGAAGCGCCGGATGAGGGGTTCTATCCGCGAGTTCAAGGGTCAGTTGGACTCGCGGATAGAACCCCTCACCCGTGGGGGCGCGGGCGGGGGGGGGGCCCCCCCCCCCCCCGCGGGGGGGGGGGGGGGGGGGGGGGGGGGGGGGGGGGTGGGCGGGAGGGCG
>NZ_JBVVPP010000009.1:146615-224916 GCF_055811315.1 Bradyrhizobium sp. MI1.4
TGTTATACCCGGGTTTACTTGGTAAAGTGGCCCCGGGTTAAAAAACCCCACACCGGCCGCGCCGCGGCGGGGCGAGCCACCCTCTCCCACAAGGGGAGAGGGGAAAAGGGCATCGCTGGTTGGCTTTTCTCGCCATGAACGCGACACCATGATCGTGCGACAAAGTCCAAGACCTCGCATACCCAGACATCGAGTCATCCGGACATCGCGATCATGACATCCACTCTTCCCCAGTCCCTGAAATGGGTCGTTCTTGCCGCGGTCACCGGCATCACCGTATTCGGCATTCTGACCATCGGCCCCAAGCCGGACGTCTCCGCTGAGGGCCGTTCGCCCGTCGTCGACGTGCGCACCACCGATCCGGAGATGAACACCGCGATCGCGCGCGCCCGCGGCACGCTGCCGACCTTTTGGGCCTCCTACGAGGCGCCGAAGCCGTCGGAGACAGGGCATGCCCTGAAGGTGCACTTTTCGACCCGCAAAGGCGGTGAGCACATCTGGATGGCCGAGGTGAAGAAGCTACCCAATGGGGCCTATTCCGGCCTCTTCGCCAACGAGCCACGCGATCTGGCCGGCAAGCGGGCAGGCGATAAGGTCGAATTCACTGAAGCCGACATCTCGGACTGGATGTTCATGCGCAACGGCAAGATCGTCGGCGGCGAAACCATCAAGCCAACGCTGAAGTCGCTGCCGAAAGCGGATGCCGACGCGCTCCGGGCCCGGATGGAGCAGCCGTAAGCGATTACCCGGCAGTTGCCGCATCACGCGTCGGCTGGTAAATGCCGCGCATGGCCGAAAAACCCAAAAAATCCCAGAAGCTGAAGGCGCGGCTGCCGCGCGGGCTCGAGGATCGCGATCCCGCCGCGATCCGGGCGACGCGCGAGATGGTGGAGAAGATCCGCGCCGTCTACGAGCTCTACGGCTTCGAGCCCGTGGAAACGCCGGCGATGGAATACACCGATGCGCTCGGCAAGTTCCTGCCCGACCAGGATCGTCCGAACGAGGGCGTGTTCTCGTTCCAGGACGACGACGAGCAGTGGATCAGCTTACGCTACGATCTGACCGCGCCGCTCGCGCGCTATGTCGGCGAGCGCTACGGGACCGACGGTCTTGTGTTGCCCTATCGCAGCTATCGCGTGGGCTACGTCTTCCGCAACGAGAAGCCTGGCCCCGGCCGATTCCGCCAGTTCATGCAGTTCGATGCGGACACGGTCGGCTCGGCCACGCCCGCGGCGGACGCTGAGATCTGCATGATGGCCGCGGACACGATGGAAGCGCTTGGTGTTCAGCGCGGCCAGTACGTCGTGAAGGTGAACAACCGCAAAGTGCTCGACGGCGTTCTGGAAGCTATCGGGCTCGGCGGCGACGAGAACGCAGCACGCAGATTGACCGTGCTGCGCGCGATCGACAAGCTCGACAAATTTCCCGCCGAGGAAGTTCGCAAACTGCTCGGTCCCGGTAGATGGGATGGCGGCGAAGAAGGCAAGGGCGACTTCACGAAGGGCGCCAATCTAAGCGCGTCGGAAGCTGACGTCGTTCTCGCCATCACCAAACCGCGCGACGATTGGAAAGAGGCCATCGCCGCGGCGGAAACCTATCTCGCCAAGAGCGAAGTCGGTCAGGCCGGCGTGAGCGAGCTGGAAGAGATCGCGAAACTGGTGACGGCGTCGGGGTACGGCGCGGACCGCATCAAGATCGATCCCTCCGTGGTGCGCGGTCTCGAATATTACACGGGCCCCGTCTACGAGGTCGAATTGCTGCTCGAGACCAAGGATGACAAGGGCCGCCCGGTCCGCTTCGGCTCGGTCGGCGGTGGTGGCCGCTATGATGGTCTCGTCTCGCGCTTTCGCGGCGAGCCGGTGCCGGCGACCGGATTCTCGATCGGCGTGTCGCGGCTTCAGGTCGCGCTGACTCTGCTTGGCAAGCTCGACACGAAGCCCGGGTTCGGCCCCATCGTCGTCACCGTGTTCGACCGCGACCGCGTCGCCGACTATCAGAAGATGGTCGCATCGTTGCGAACCGCCGGCATTCGCGCCGAGCTCTATCTCGGCAATCCAAAGAACATGGGCAACCAGCTCAAATATGCCGATCGCCGCAATGCGCCCTGCGTCATCATCCAGGGCTCGGATGAAAAAGCGCGTGGCGAGGTGCAGATCAAGGATCTGATCGAGGGCGCGAAGGCGGCGGCCGCGATCGCTTCCAACCAGGAATGGCGCGAGAGCCGCCCGGCGCAGTTCTCGTGCAGCGAGGCCGACCTCGTCGCCAAAGTGCGCGAGGTGTTGGCGCGCCATGACGTGAGCTGGGGCTAGCCATTCGCTGACGTCGCCATGCCCGGGCTTGTCCCGGACATCTACCTCCTGTTTGATGGCGCCCGTCAATGGCCGGTGTCCGGCCCCAAGGGAGAGAAAAATGCCTGAGATCACTGTCAGCATGGCCGAAGGCCGCACCGACGAACAAAAGGCCGGCATGATGCGCGACATCACCCAGGCACTGGTGAAGAATCTCGGCGTCGATGCCGACGCCGTCGTCATCCAGATCAATGAAGCCCCGCTCCGCCACAAGATGAAGGGCGGCAAGACGTTCGTGGAGCGCGCGGCGGCTGCGAAGAAGTAGCCGGCGTTGGTTCGGCAACCACAAAGGTCGTCCTGGCGAAAGCCAAGGACCCATTACCCCAAGCGGCAGTTGTCGCAGCAGGTCGTGGTTTAGACCGCGCATGACAATGTTGAGTCGGGGTAATGGGTCCTGGATCGGCGCTCCGCTTCGCTGCGCTTGTCCAGGACGACGGGGGGAGGCCCCATGGACGCACGCGACTTCATCAAGGTCGGCATGAGCGCCGAGCGCACGCTGGTGGTGCCGGTGGAGCGCACGGTCGGGCATTTCGTGCCCGGCATGCCGATGGTCTATGCGACGCCGATGATGATCCTGGAAATGGAGATGACGTCGGGCGATGCGATTCGTGCGGCGCTTCAGCCGGGCTGGGTCACCGTCGGCACCGAGGTCGATATCCGCCATCTTGCAGCAGCCCTCGTCGGTGCGACGGTGCGGACCACTGCGAAGGTTTTCGCGGTCGAGCGCCGCGTCATCCGCTTCGAGGTCGAGGCCTTCGAAGGCCCGCGAAAACTCGGCGAAGGGCGCCACGCGCGCGGGCTCGTCAATGTCGAGATGTTCAACAAGCGGCTAGCCGCAGGCTCGAAATCGTAGGGTGGGCAAAGGCGCGCAGCGCCGTGCCCACCATCTTTCCGCGATTGCATTCGAATGAGTGGGGCACGCTTCGCTTTGCCCACCCTACGGCACACTTTCTTACTTCGCCAATTCCTTCGACCGCTTCGTCGCCGCCGCGATGGCGCGGATCATCAGATCGCGCAGGCCGGGCTCGCCCATCAGCACGCCGAGTGCCGCGGCCGTGGTGCCGCCGGGCGAGGTGACGTTCTGGCGCAGCGTGCCGGAGGCAAGCTCCGACTGGTGGAGAAGTTCACCCGAGCCGGCGACGGATTCGCGCGCGAGTTTTGTCGCGAGCGCCTCGGGCAATCCCGCCTCGACACCGGCGCGCGCGAGTTCCTCGGCCAGCAAAAACACATAGGCCGGACCCGAGCCGGACACCGCAGTGACCGCGTCCATCAGGCTCTCATCGTCGACCCATTCGACCGAGCCGGTGGCGCGTAGCAGCGCATCGGCCACCGCGCGTTGCTGTGCGCTGACATTGTTCGCGGCGACAGCCACCGTGATGCCGCGACCGATCGCGGCCGGCGTGTTCGGCATCGCGCGCACCACCGCGCCGCCGCAGACCTCCTCGAGCGAGGCGATCGTGGTTCCCGCCATGATCGACACCACCGCGGTCTTGTCGGAGACGAATGGCTTCAGCTTGGCGCCGGCCTCGCGGAACATTTGCGGCTTCACCGCGACGACGAGCGTCTCGACCTGGCCTGCCGTCGTCACATCAGGATTGAGCGCAATCCCCTTGGCGGCAAGTGCGGTGATCTCGGCCGAGATGTGCGGATCGATCACCGCGACGCGGCGCGGATCGAGCCCGCCCGAAAGCCATCCGGTCAGCATCGCGCCGCCCATCTTGCCGGCACCGGCGAGCAGGATGGTGCCGGTGATGTTCTCGAGAGTGCTGTTCGCCATCGCTGTCGCCACCGCCGTCGTCCTGGCGAAGGCCAGGACCCATTACCACGGCTGGTTCTAGTGGAAGGATGGCAGAGCAACAAGCATCGCGAGCTACACAAAGACCTCGCGGTATGGGTCCTGGCTTTCGCCAGGACGACGATGGAGAAAGCCGGGCTCGCTCGCCGCCTCGGGAGAGTGCGCTTACGCCTCGCCCACCGTGTCGAACATGGCCGCGTCCATGGCTTCCGTCGTGGACTTGCCCGCCCACACCACGAACTGGAAAGCCGGGAAATAGCGTTCGCAGGCGTGGATGGCGCCTGCGAGCATGGCTTCGCACTGGCCGGTGGAGGCGATGAGCCCGCCCGGCAGCACCAGGGCCTGCCGGTGCATGATCATGCCGGTGGTGGTCCACAGGTCGAAGTGCCCGACCCACAACTGCTCGTTGACCGCGGCCACGAGCCGCTGGACCTCCGGCCGCCGCGCAACCGGGATCTTCATGTCGAACGCGCAGGCCAGATGCAGCGCCTCGATCTCGCCCATCCAGGTGAAGGAGATCTGGTAGTCGGTCCATTGTCCCTTGGAGACAATCGTGAGTTCGTCTTCGCCGGAGCGTTCGAACGGCCAGTTGTTGCTGGCAGCGATATCCTCGACCACCGCGAGCGGATGGTTTTTGGAATCGATGGTGCCTTCGAGCAGGGACATGCCGTCTCGACCTCTTGCCTTTTTGTTGTCTTTGATACGCACGCGGTTGGTCCGGCGCGCGCTCCCTTAAATCTTGCTAAGGCGATCCGTTCGGATCAGCGCGGGCTTGTCGCGGATCAACTGATGTGATTTGCGGAATCTGCGCAACTGGCTGCCGAGTCCGTCCACAAGTCAGGACTCGTTCGTCCACAGCTCATCTCCGCCACAATTATTAACGCCGGTGAGGCCGAACCGGATGGAGAAGAACAAACCGGAATCGGATTCGCCAAAGGCCTGCCAATCGCTAATTCCGTCGCGTGCCCCCTGGACCGCCATGGCGGCATGGGACCATGCGGTTTTCCCATGCGGAACCCGCTTGCCGCGGCCCCGAACCGGCGTCATATTCCGGTCAGGCCGTTCATCCCGGGCGGCCGATGTTCTCAGGGCGGGGTGAAAGTCCCCACCGGCGGTAAGGGCCGTAAGGCCTAAGCCCGCGAGCGCCTTCCTCAAAGCCTTGCTGAGGGGAAGGGTCAGCAGATTCGGTGCAACTCCGAAGCCGACGGTTAAAGTCCGGATGAAAGAGAACGGTCGGTGGCAGACGCATCGCAGGATGCGGCTGTTTGTCGTTCCGTGTGCCCTGATTCTGGTCCTTAACTGAGGAAAGCCATGAATCAGATGTTGCAAGATCCCCAAGCCGAAACGTCCCAACCAACTCAAACGCCACCGCCGGTTCCGCAAGATCCGGTGCCCGACCATCCGCGCTTCGCGAAACCGCAGCGGGTGGCCTTCGTGCAGGCCTGCTGGCACCGCGACGTGGTCGAGGAGGCCCGCATCGCCTTCGCGAAGGAGGCAGAAGCGCGCCACCTCAATCATGTCGACGTGTTCGAGGTGCCGGGCTCGTTCGAGATCCCGCTGCATGCGCAGATCCTGGCCAAGACACGACGCTACACCGCGATCGTCGCGGCCGGCCTCGTCGTCGACGGCGGCATCTACCGCCATGAGTTCGTCGCCGATACCGTGATCAAGGCGTTGATGGACGTGCAGCTGCGCACCGAGGTGCCCGTGTTCTCCGCGGTGCTGACGCCGCAGCAATTCCACGAGACCGAGGTGCACTACGATTTCTTCCGCAAGCATTTTGCCATCAAGGGCGTCGAAGTGGCAGCCGCCTGCGCGGAGACATTGCTCGGGCTCGAACGCCTGCGCGGCCAGGTCGCCGCGGGAATCGTGTAACGCAGCGCAACGACGATCCCTCATCCCGAGGGGCGCGAAACGCGTCTCGAAGGATGAGGGCGATCGCCGCCGTCATCACCCCAGTGACACCCCCGCTTTGGCGCGGCTGATCCCAAGCGTCAGGATGCGCTGCAGGAGAGCCGGATATTTCAGTCCGTCATGTAGAGCGGCCGTGGCGAACTCCTGGCTCTTGGCGATCTCGGGATTGGGATTGGCTTCGATGAAATATGGCGTGCCGTCGGCAGTGAGACGAAAATCGATGCGCGCGTAGCCGTCGAGGCCGAGCACCCGGTAGATGCGTTTCGCGGCCCGCTGGATCCTGGCGGTCACTTCCGGCGCCAGATCCTTCGCAGGTCCGTCGACGATGCCGACCTTCTCCTGATAGTCGGTGTCGTGCTTGGCCTTCTCCGTGGCGATATGCCGTGACGAGCGGCCGCCCATGCTGCCGAATTTCAGCTCCCAGACCGGCAGAACGCGCAAGCGGTTGTTGCCGAGCACGCCGACGTAAAGCTCTCGCCCCTCAATGAACTGCTCGGCAATGGCGGCGGATTCGACCCGCTCGTGGATGAAGGCAACCCGCTCCGCCAGCTTCTCGTCGGTGTCGACGATCGATGCTTGCGAGATGCCGAACGAGCCATCCATGTTCAGGCTCTTGACGATCAGCGGCAGCGCAAGGCGTGTCGGGCGTTTCACCTTGCGGCGCATCGGGAAGACCGCAAAGGCCGGCGCGGCGATCCGGCGGTGATGCACCAGCGTCTTGGACAAATCCTTGCCGCGGGCGAGGGTCAGGCCGCGCGGATTGCACCCGGTATAAGGGACCTTCATCAGCTCGAGATAGCTCGCGATGTGCTGGTCGAAGGCGACGTTGTTGTGGAATTCCTCCAGCAGCGTGAACACCACGTGCGGCTTGAATTCCTCGATAGCTTCGCGCACCGGCTTGATTTCCTCCTGCGCGCCGAGTGGGCGAACCTCATGGCCCGCCGCGCGCAAGGTACTCACCACGTCGTATTCCGTTTTCCACGCGTTGATTTCCTGCGCGGTGTGCCCGTCGCTGGAGTCCGGCGGCACGAAGTCCGGATGCATGAGCACCAGAATGCGTAGACGTCTCATAGCGCGATCCATTTTCGTCGAGACGGGCCAAACATCGTGTGCATCGTCTTGGCGGTCACGAGGACGATGAAGTCGAGAACAAGCTTCTGTTCAGGGCCGACGGCACGCAGATCGAGCTCGCGACAACGAGAGATCATCTCGTCAAGCACGGCATCGAGCGTAAGCTGATTCTCGCCGGTCCATCGCGAGACCAATTGCCTGATCTGGGAGCGGTGGCGCCTGATCAGGGCTGAAGCCGGCTTTGAGCGGTGGTGCCTTGGATCGGCTGAAAACAGCCGGGAGAGATCGCGGTCGTAGGTCTTGGGGGGCGTGAAGGCGTAGAACGCCTGCTTCTTCTTGTAGTGCTCTTCGAGCGTCTGGCTGAGCCGACCCAGCGTATCGACACGCTCCCGCGTCGTGATCGGCGGCCGCTTTCCCGCGATCTCGCCCATCAGCTCGTCGACATATTCAAGCTTCTTCAGTGCCGGCCAGCCCGCATATCGCGTTCGCCAGTTCGAGCGCGGCCGCAGCCACACCGCAAAGGTCTCGGCGAAATCCTCGTCCGGATGGCTCTGCGCGTACCACAGCCGCAGATGCTGGACGTAACGCCGGCTGGCCGGATTGGGCCGGTAATAGCGCGGATAATGTTTCGACGACGGGCCGAACAGTTGCTGCCAGCGCCGGCGGCGCTGCAACTGGTAGCCGTGCTGGATCGCATGGCCCGCTTCGTGACGAAGGATGGCCATGCATTCGCGCCAGGTTCCGCCCTCGACGTCGAACATCATCTTCTTCTCGAGCTTCATCAGGCGGGGATGAGCGAGATAGAACGGAATGGCGATGCCGGGAACGCCGCCCGGACTGAACCATTCGCTCGACATCCAGGTGTGCGGCCGCAGCCGGATGCCGCGCTCCTCGAGTTCCTCGTAGAGCGTTCTGACGCAGTCCTCGAGCCAGGTGCCTTCGACCGTAACCCTCAGGCTGGAGAGGCGTTGCTTGAGCAACTCATCATCCGACAGCTTCTCCCAGGCAAATTTCCGGCGTGGCATCGGGCATCCAGAGGGCAGAGATGACTCGGGATTCGGATGATGTCATGGGCGCTCGTTGGCAACAACCCGGGGGGCGGCGGCGCGTGAGGCCGTAGGGGGCAAAGCGACTTGTCCGCCGGAGCTCGACGAGCGAAGGCGGAAGCATGCTCACCGTCTTCATGTCCACAAAAAAGGTGGGCACGGCGCGTTGCGCCTTTGCCCACCCTGCGATTTCTCCGCAAGCGGCCAGAGGCGGAAAACTCAGTCGAACAGGCTCGACACCGACTCTTCCGCCGCGGTGCGCGCGATCGCGTCCGAGATCAGGCTGGCGATCGGCAGCGTGCGGATGTTCGGTGCCTTGCTCACCGCCTCCGTCGGCAGGATCGAATCGGTGATCACCAGCTCCTTCAGCCTGGAGTTCGTGATACGGGCCGCCGCGCCGCCGGAGAGCACGCCGTGGGTGATGTAGGCGTAGACGTCCTTGGCGCCCTTGGCGATCAGCGCGTCGGCGGCGTTCACCAGCGTGCCGCCGGAATCCACGATGTCGTCGATCAGGATGCAGGTGTAGCCGGCGACGTCGCCGATCACGTTCATGACCTCGGATTCACCCGCCCTCTCGCGGCGCTTGTCGACGATCGCGAGCGGGGTGTTGATGCGCTTGGCGAGGCCGCGTGCGCGCGCCACGCCGCCGACGTCGGGCGAGATCACCATTGTCCTGGAGAGGTCGAACTTGTCCTTGATGTCGCGCACCATCAGCGGCGCTGCGTAGAGATTGTCGGTCGGGATGTCGAAGAAGCCCTGGATCTGGCCGGCATGCAGGTCGAGCGTCATGACGCGGTCGACGCCGGCCTGGGTGATCAGATTGGCGACGAGTTTTGCCGAGATCGGCGTGCGCGAACCCGACTTGCGGTCCTGCCGGGCGTAGCCGAAATAGGGCAACACCGCGGTGATGCGGCGCGCCGAGGAGCGGCGCAGTGCGTCGGTGATGATCAGCAATTCCATCAGATGGTCGTTCGCCGGAAACGAGGTCGACTGGATGACGAAGGCATCCGAGCCCCGCACGTTCTCCTGGATCTCGACGAAGATCTCCATGTCGGCGAAGCGCCGTACCACCGCCTTGGTCAGCGGCAGGTCGAGACCTTGCGCGATGGCCTGAGCGAGAGCCGGATTGGAGTTGCCGGCGACGAGCTTGATGGAGCCGTTCTTGGCCGACATGGACGCTTCCTCCCGCGCTTTGCTGGACACGATGTTCAACATCAAACAATACCCACTGGAAGCACGGTTACGACGGGCGAGGAAATATCAGGCCGGGGGCTGCAATGGCAACCCGGGGCACTACGTTTTCCCTGCGAAATCCCGAGTCCGGCCAACGGTTTGGCCGGAAAACGGGGCCGTGGTTTCGCGGGGGTTAGCGCTCGGCATAGCCCAGCGCCGAGGCCGGCATGTCGGCCAATGGAGCCTCCGGGATCACGCTCGCCACGGCCGGCCCGCGCAAGCCGGGCGCCGAGTTCGGCGCATCCGGTGTACCGTTGATCATGTTGGAAAGTCCGCTGAATCCGGCCTGGGCGATCTTCCGCAGCACGAGGTCGTCGGCAGCGCCCCAAGGATCCCGGCCGCCCTTGGCCGCGGTCGGTTCCTCGCCGGAAAGGCGCAGCGCCCGCTGCTGGTTGGCGTCGTAGACGTCCCAGACCCAGGCGATCACGGTCTTGCCACGAACGATCTGGGCGGAGAGGTAGCTGCGCACGCGGTAGGCAGCCGTCCCCTCGCGGGAGACCACGGACAGGCTGCGCAGCTTGGATTCGCTGTCGAGCACGCCGACCATGCGGTCGAACACTTGCGGCGGCGGCCCGTCGATCGATTCGAACGCGACTGTCGCCCCCGAGCCGGCGCTCGGCGCCATCGCATAGGAGTTCGCGGCGCCACCGCCACCGGCACAGCCGCCAAGCGCGGCCGCCGCCGTCAGCAGCATGACCGCGAGCACGCGCGAACCCGCGCGGCGCAAGATGAATGACGCGTCCCTCATTATGGAGGGCAGCGATATCGTTAAAACGCATTAACGTCTAGGGCGGGGGCGCCACAGGCCACTATCATCGCGCGCAGGCATCGCCCCGGAATGACACGGGGTTGCCTTTGTGTTCACGCTTCGAGCGCGATCGCGTGAACGTGGCGGCCGTAATCCGGCTCTTTGCGATGTACCGAGCGGCGGTAGCTGAAGAAGCGTTCGTCGGCGTAGGTGTCCAGACCGAGATCGTCGATCATCAGGATGCCCGCGGCTTCCAGACGCTTGCGGATGAAGCCGGCGAGGTCGAACATCGCGTGTCCCTCGCGCACCGACGGGATGAAGAACATGGCGTTGTCTCCATCCGCCTCGATGAAGCGCGCCACGAACTCGTTGCCGACTTCATAACTGTCCTGGCGGATCAGCGGGCCGATCGCGGCGATGATGCGGCTCCGCGAGGCGCCGAGTTTTTCCATCGCCGAAATGGTCTGCTCCAGCACGCCGGTGAGCGCACCCTTCCAGCCGGCATGCGCGCCGCCGATCACGCCCGCATTGGGATCGACGAACAGCACCGGTCCGCAATCGGCGGTGGAGACGCCGAGCGCGATGCCGGGCACCTTCGTCACCAGCGCATCGCCCTTCGGCCGCGGCCCGCTCGGCCACCGAGCTTCGGCCACGAGCACGTCGGGCGAATGGATCTGGTGCAGGCTGAGAAAGCGTTCGGGTGCGACGCCGACATGCTCGGCCATGCGGCGGCGGTTCTCCGCAACAAGGGCCTGGTCGTCATTGGAGCCGAGCCCGCCGTTCAGCGCGGAATAGATGCCGCCCGAGACGCCGCCCTCGCGGGTGAAGAAGGCGTGGCGCAGGCCGGGCACCGCGGACAGCAGCGAGGAGGCAAGCGTCATGAATCGTCTCCGGCGCGTTCGAGATCGCTGAGTCCCGCAAGGCCCGTCAGCCGCGGCTCGGAGATGCCGAGCACCTTGAACATCGAACCCATGCCGCTGCGCCCGGTTTCGGTCAGGCGCTTGAGCGCGATCGAAATGTCGGTGGCGACGTCAGGCGCCGCCTTCTGCATCAAGGCGGCTGCACGGGTCTCGATGCCGACGCGTTTGAGGAAATCGCCCTGCGTCACCGGCCCGTGCACGCGGGCGCCGACGTCCTCCGCCCCGCGCGCGAGCGCCTGGAAGTCGACATGGGCTGTGACGTCGGCCTGGCCCGGCGCCTTCAGGGGATCGGTGAAGGTGTGGCGCGCGATCGCCTGGAAGGTGTCGCCGGCATCGCTGCGCAGATGACCGTAATCGATGATCAGCGCCGCGCCGTCCTGGTCGCGCACGCGGCTGGCGAGCTTCATGATCTCGGCATCGGGCCGCCATTCGAACACGGCCCCGACGGGCGCGGCGCGCACCAGAGGCGGCAGCAACACCTCGAAGCGCGGCGTCGGCTCGGCCGCCGCGCCGAATTGAAGTTTTCCGTTGGCGTCGACCTCGATCACGCGCTCGTGCCAGCCGTTCTCGTGTCGGACCATCTGGTGGATCGGCAGCACGTCGAAATATTCGTTGGCGAGGATGATGCTCGGTCCCTCGGGCACGTCGTCGATGCTGTCGTGCCAGGCGATGTTGCGCACGCCCGACAGCGTCGCACTCTGCCGCTCGCGCAGGACGGGATTGACCTCGACCATGTGGATGTGGAGCGCCTGGTAGAGCGGCGGCAGCACGCGGAGCGCGCGCAGGGCGTCGGCCATCATGGTGCCGCGGCCGGGGCCGAGCTCGATCAGCCGCAGGAATTGCGGCGAGCCCATCTGCTTCCACACCGAGGCGGTCCACAGGCCCAAGAGCTCGCCGAACATCTGGCTGACCTCCGGCGCAGTGGTGAAGTCGCCTTCTCGTCCCAACGGATCGCGCGAGACGTAGTAGCCATAGCGCGGATGCATCAGGCACAGTTCCATGTACCGCCAGACCGGCATGGGGCCCGAGGATTTGATCAGCGCCTTGATCTCGTCGAGTAACGGCTGGTCGGTCACGGCCTATCTTCTCAAAAGGAATTAACGAATAGCCCCTACGGGCTCGGGCGCACCGCGCCTCACCGCCAATACAATAAGTATGCCGCCCACAATAAGCATCGGGATCGACAACAGCATGCCCATGGTTAATCCGCCCCAGAGGAAGCCGAGCTGGACGTCCGGTTCGCGGAAATGCTCGCCGGCGATCCGGCTCAAACCATAGATCAGGATGAAGGCGCCGAGGATCATGCCCGGCCGCTTCAGGGCACCGAAGCGGATCATGACCGCGAGCACTGTGAACAGCAAAATGCCCTCCATGCCGGCCTCGTAGAGCTGGCTCGGATGGCGCGGCAGCTGGGCGGGATCGTTGGGGAAGATCATCGCCCAGGGCAGCTCCGGGTCGGCGGCGCGGCCCCACAATTCGCCATTGATGAAATTGGCGATGCGGCCGAGCAGCAGCCCGACCGGGGCGACGGCGGTGGTGATGTCGCCGAGCGACAGGATCGAGATGCGGTTGCGATAGGCGAACCACATCACCGCGACGACGCAGCCGAGGAAGCCGCCGTGGAAGGACATGCCGCCTTCCCACAGCCTGAAAATCGCGGCGGGATGGTCGATGAAGAAGGGCAGGTTGTAGAACAGCACATAACCGGTGCGGCCGCCGAGGATGATGCCGAGCGTGACCCACAGAATGAAGTCGTCGATCTGCACCAGCGACATCGGCGCCGGGCCGCCCCACAGCCGCTCCCTTTTCAGGAGCGAGCGCGCATAGAGCCAGCCGAACACGATGCCGCAGATATAGGCCAGGGCATACCAGCGGATCGCGAACGGGCCGATCTCGATCGCGATCGGCTTGAAGGCGGGAAAGTCGATGAGAAGAAGTTGCATCGCGCCTTCTATGTCTGGACGAGATTGCGGCGATAGAGCGCCAGCAGACGCTCCCAATGCCGCTCGGCGGCGTCGCGGTGATAGACCGGACGCTTGGGGAAGGCGAAGCCGTGATGGGTGCCGGGATAGATCTCGACTTCGGCTTTGGCGCCGCTCATGCCCTGCTTCACCTTCTCGATGATCTCGGCGGGCGCGTAGATGTCGGTCTCGGCGCAGGCGAAGTAGAGTTCGGCCTTGGTCTTGGCTGCCGCCAGATGCGGGCTGTCGTCCTGGTCGGTTGCGAGCTGCGTGCCGTAGACCGAAGCGGCGGCCTTGACGCGATCGGGGAAATGCGTGGCGGCGTTGACGGCGTAGCGGCCGCTCATGCAGTAGCCGACTGTACCGATCAGCTTGGTGTTCGCGGCCGCCTGGCCCTCGGCATAGGTGAGCAACGCCCGGGTGTCGTCCATGATCATGGGGATCGTGAGCGATCCCATCAGCGCGAACATGCGCTTGCGCTCCGGCGCGTTCGGATCGGCCGGCAGCGCGCCGAGCTCCATCACGCCGGAGCGGTAATAGAGGTTCGGCAGCATCACGTAATAGCCCGACGTCGCGAGCCGGCGCGCCATGTCGCGCAGCTCTTCGCGGATCGCCGGCGCGTCCATGTAGAACAGGATGACCGGAAACGGCCCGCCGCGTTCGGGATGGCTGATGAAGGTTGCGGTGTGACCGTCCTTGGTGGGGATCGCGATCTGCTGGTCGATCATCTCGAGCGCCTTTTGTGATTCTTCTTATGCAGGGACGTTGAATACGATTGCAAGGAAACCGGGGCATGACAAGGATACCGCCGATCGGCCCTTGAACCGGCCCAAACGGATTGCCATTGTCTTCCCGCGCGTTCGCGCAGAGTTCATCGAAAGCCGCCAGGAGACCGACATGACCCAGACCAACAACCGGTTTTTCGACGAGATCGGCCGCCTGATGAACGATGCCGCCGGCGCCGCGCAGGGCGTCAAGCGCGAGTTCGACACGGTGATGCGCACCCAGGCCGAAAAATTCCTGCGCGATATGGACCTGGTCAAGCGCGAGGAGTTCGAGGCGGTCAAGGATATGGCGCGCTTGGCGCGCGAGGAGAACGAGGCCCTGAAGGCGCGCATCGCGGCGCTGGAGGCCAAGCTCGGCGGGTAACTCCGCCGGCTCCGTCCGGGCGATCCGGTTCCTTCCGGCCGCCCATTCTCCTTGTTATTTCCGCGTCTTCCGGGTAAAAGCCCGCCACGTCCGCAGCCCCCGCACCCCTGGAGGCTTGCTGCGGCGTATGCCATGGGCCGCGTTGCGGCCCATTAACTTTTGCAAAAACAAGGACTTAACGTTATGGCGACCGTCAAGGAATTGAAGGCGACCGCACGTCCGAAGAGCGGCAAGGGGGCCGCCCGGGCTGAGCGTCGCGCCGGGAGAGTGCCCGGAGTGATCTACGGCAACAACCAGCCCCCGCTGACCATCTCGGTTGACGATCGCGAACTGCGCTCGCGCATCCTCGCCGGCCGGTTCCTGACCACGCTGGTCGACATCGACCTCGAAGGCAACAAGCACCGCGTGATTCCGCGCGACTACCACCTCGATCCGGTCAAGGATTTCCCGATCCACGTCGACTTCATGCGGCTCGGCGAAGGCGCCACCATCCGCATCAGCGTTCCCTTGCACGTGGTGAAGGCTGAAGGTTCGCCCGGCGTGAAGCGCGGCGGCGCCGTGAACATCGTTGCGCACGCGATCGAGCTCGAGTGCGGCGTGGAGAACATCCCGCAGTTCATCGAGGCTGACGTCGGTTCGCTCGAAATCGGCCACTCGCTGCATCTCTCTGACATCAAGCTGCCGGCAGGCGTAAAGGCGCTGACCGCCGAGGACGCGACCCTCGTCACCATCGTGCCGCCGTCCGGCTACGCCGAAGAGCTGAAGGCCGCGGCTGCTGCTCCGGCTGCAGGTGCTGCTGCTCCGGCGGCTGGTACTGCCGCTCCTGCTGCGGGTGCTGCTCCGGCAGCGGCTGCCAAGGCCCCGGCTGCCAAGGCTCCCGCCGGCGGCGACAAGAAGAAGTAATCTCTCAAAGCTGGCGCGCGGTCCCTGATCGCGCGCCGAGCGAGGGGCGCGCCGCGTCATGCGACTGTTTGTTGGGCTCGGCAATCCCGGCCCGAAATTCGCACGTAACCGGCACAATGTCGGCTTCATGGCCGTCGACGAGATCGCGCGGCGTCATGGTTTCGCACCCTGGCGCCGCAGGTTTCAGGGCGAGACCTCGGAAGGCACGCTCGGCACCGAGCGCGTGATCCTGCTCAAGCCGATGACCTACATGAATGATTCCGGCCGCAGCGTTCAGGAAGCGGCAAGCTTCTTCAAGATCGCGCCGGGCGACGTCACCGTATTCCATGACGAACTCGAACTGCCGCCGGGCAAGGTGCGGGTGAAGATCGGCGGCGGCATCGCCGGCCACAACGGCCTGCGCTCGATCTCCGCCCATATCGGCAACGAGTACCGCCGGGTGCGGCTCGGCATCGGTCATCCCGGCGTCAAGGAATTGGTGCACGGCCATGTGCTGTCGGACTTCGCCAAAGCGGACAACGACTGGGTGGCGACGCTCTGCGACGCGGTGGCCGAGCACGTGGCATTGGTTGCCAAAGGCACGGACGCGACCTTCGCCAACAGGGTGCACCTCGCCATGCAGGCGAAGGGATTTTTGACCAAGGACGACAACGGCAAGGAATAACGCTCGTGGGATTTAAATGCGGGATCGTCGGGTTGCCCAATGTCGGCAAGTCGACCTTGTTCAACGCGCTGACCGAGACGGCCGCGGCGCAGGCGGCGAACTATCCGTTCTGCACGATCGAGCCGAATGTCGGCGAGGTCGCGGTGCCGGATCCGCGGCTCGATAAGCTCGCAGCGATCGCCAAGTCGGGCCAGATCATCCCGACCCGGCTGACCTTCGTTGACATCGCCGGCCTCGTGCGCGGCGCGTCCAAGGGTGAAGGCCTCGGCAACCAGTTCCTCGCCAACATCCGTGAGGTCGACGCCATCGCGCATGTCGTGCGCTGCTTCGAGGACTCCGACATTACCCATGTCGAAGGCAAGATCGCCCCGCTCGCCGATATCGAGACCATCGAGACCGAGCTGATGCTCGCCGATCTCGACAGCCTCGAGAAGCGCGTCGACAATTTGTCCAAGAAGGCCAAGGGCAACGACAAGGACGCCAAGGAGCAGCTCGACCTCGTCAATCGCACGCTGGTGCTGCTGCGCGAAGGCAAGCCCGCGCGCCTCGTCGAGCGCAAGGCGGAGGAGGAGCGCGCCTTCGGGATGCTCGGCCTGCTGTCGTCCAAGCCCGTGCTCTACGTCTGCAACGTCGAGGAAGGCTCGGCCGCATCAGGCAATTCGTTCTCGAAGGCGGTGCAGGACCAGGCTGCCAAGGAAGGCGCCATTGCGGTCGTCATCTCGGCAAAAATCGAATCCGAGATCGCCACCATTTCGCGCGACGAACGCGCCGACTTCCTGGAGACGCTGGGTCTCGAAGAGGCCGGCCTCGATCGCCTGATCCGCGCCGGCTACACGCTGCTCGACCTCATCACCTATTTCACGGTGGGCCCGAAGGAAGCGCGCGCCTGGACCATCTATCGCGGCACCAAGGCGCCGGGCGCGGCCGGCGTGATCCACACCGACTTCGAGAAGGGTTTTATCCGCGCCGAGACCATCGCGTATGAGGACTACGTCGCGCTGAACGGCGAAGCCGGCGCCCGCGATGCCGGCAAGCTCCGCCTCGAAGGCAAGGAATACGTCGTCGCCGACGGCGACGTGATGCATTTCAGGTTCAACACGTAAGACGCTGGAGTTCGTGCCCCGGAAGCGCCCTACCGCACCCCGCCGCCTTGATCCCTGATCGCGCCAAGATGCTCGTTGATGCGGAAGATGATCAGGATCAGCTCGGCGAGAATGCGCGAGAACACGATTCCGACGACGACGCTCGCGATCGACGACAGCAGCATCAGGAAGCCGCCGAACGGGCTGATCGCCATCATTGCGAGGCCGGAGAAGATGCCGGAGAGGCCGAACAGGCAGATCAGCGCGATCACCAGCCAGTAGAAGGTCTTGATGATCGTCGGCGTGATAAAGCGGTCCCATTGAAACAGGTCGCTGAATGAAAACATTGCTCTCCCCAGGGCAATTCAGGTGTTGTCGGGCCTTGCAAATGGATCGTGGCCCCTGCTCGATCCGACTCAAGACCGACGCCGGCGCGCCGAATGTAGCACGAGCCATGCGGGCCGGCGGGTTGAGATTGCCGCAAAGTGCGGCCACAATCTGTCGTTCCCTCAAACCTTTCCCAAGATGACCCTGACCTTCGAAGATTTCCCGCCCGGCCGGTTCGGAACATTCGGCCCGCGCCATGTCACGCGCGACGAGATCGTGGCCTTTGCCGCCGAGTTCGATCCGCAGCCGATGCACCTCGACGAGGACGCCGCCAGCAAAAGCATGCTGCGCGGCCTGTCCGGCTCGGGCTGGCATCTCTGTTCGCTGATGATGCGGATGATGGCCGACGGTTTCATCACCCGCGCCGCTTCGCTGGGATCTCCCGGCGTCGACGAAGTGCGGTGGCTGTCGCCGCTCAGACCCGGCGACGATCTCATGCTCGAAGTCGACGTCGTGGAGGCCCGCACCTCGAAGAGCCGCCCGGAGCTCGGCATCGTCAAATTCAAATGCACCGTGCGCAACGCCGGGGGTGATGCGCTGTGCGAGATGACGTCGCCGATCCTGATCAAGCGGCGCGAAGGGGCGGTCTGATGCCGTTTTTCGAGGAGATCGAGATTGGGCATCGCCGTGAGATCGGCGCCTATACGTTCACGGCCGAGTCGATCAAGACATTCGCCGCAAAGTTCGATCCGCAGCGTTTTCACCTCGACGAGGAGGAGGGCAAGAACTCCTTGTTTGGCGGGCTCGCGGCCTCGGGCTGGCACGTCGGGTCGGCCTGCATGAGCCTGCTTGTCGCCGACGGCCAGCGCCTGGCGCGGGAAGCCGCTTCGCGCGGCGAGGAGGTCGCGGTGTGGGGCCCGTCGCCGGGCTTTCGCGACCTGCGCTGGATCAGGCCGGTGCTCGCCGGCGACATCGTCACCTACGTCAACGTCGTCATCGACAAGCGCAGCTCCGCCTCGCGACCCGGTTGGGGCATCCTGACCGCGCGCACCACCGGCACCAACCAGCGCGGCGAGGACGTCTACGCCATCACCGCAACCGCCTTCGTGCCGATGCGTGTGAACGGCGGTTAGATTCGTTCCAGGATGAACGGCGAAAACAGCGCGCGAGTGTTGCCCCCGCGCTATGGACGCGATTCCGGGTGGCTGCCATAAGCCTGCGCAACATGGTTTTCCCGCGAAGCAATGCGCGGAACCATCGAGTTGCTAACCAATTATGAACCTGTCGCTGTCTATTTGAACGAACTGGGCAGAGTACAGGGGACGAGGACCATGGCAGACCGCGGCGCACTCAAGCTGGTCGGATTCATCTTTGCTACCGCGACGCTGGCCGTGATGCTGGTGGCCGGCATGGTGGTGAAGGGCTATGCCGACGGCGCCTACACCCTGGAAGCTTCGACCGTGGAAGCCGCCCGGTAAGATTTCGTTAACTCCGCGGCCTCCGCCCTCAGCGGCTATAGACGAACGCCAATGTCGCGATCGCAACCGCCAGCAAACCGACAAAACGCAGCATGATCGTGCCGAACTGGTTCGGCGCGGGCCGCAGCGGTATCGGGTCGGTGGTGTCGGGCCGAATGCTTTCCATGAAAAGTCCCCAGGCCCGGCCGCGATGGCAAGAGCGCTTGGCGTTAGTCGCCGGATGGATGCGGGAAGTTCAAACCCCTCCGCTGTTATGCCCCGCCTAAGCGGGGCATCCGGTACGCCGCGCGTCACAGTTCTAGCCTCGCTGCCTCTGGAATACTGGATCACCCGCTTTCGCGTGATGACACTTTTCGTGGGGCGCGTGCGCACCGTCACACACCCCACGAATCAAAACCGCCGCGCCCCTTTCGGAACGCGGCGGCTGGTGATGCGGGATGCAGCGATCAACTGTTGCGCAGGCCGTCGGCGGCGCGCTTCCACTGCGAGACGTTGTCGGCGATCATGCGGGTCGACTTCATCGCGGCCTGGCTGAGCTGGGCGTAGCCGGAGATCTCGCGCTGGACGCGCTGGCCTTCGGCGTGGAGCAGGTCGCGCAGGCTCTCGAGCTCGGAGATCAAATTCTCGATCTCGGCGAGGGAGGTGCCGGCGACGCGCTGGATCAGCGAGTTGACGTTGGTGACGGTGGCCTCCGCGCTCGGATCGAGCGGCGGCGCGTCCGCGGCGGTCGCTGCCGGACGGCGCAGATAGGCGATGTCGTTGCGGACGAAGTCACGGATGCCGGCTTCGACTTCCGTCACTGCGGCAAGGTTGGTGTCGATGGTCTCGGTCTCGGTGGCTTCGGTCTTTTCCGGACGCATGGCGTTCATCGTTATTCCCCTGTTCGCGTTGAGCGCAGCGCGAGTGTCCCCCGCACGACGACGTCGGTCTGGGACTAGGGCGCCGGATTTTGGCCGCAACTTGGCCGAGGTGCGGCAAGGGCGGTCCATTCGGGGGCTTTGCCGTGGCGTATGGTTACCGGAGTCTGAACGCGGCCGCCGCGCCGAAGTGAATGCGCGGCCGGTCGGTGCTCGACTCCCTCGCCCCGCAGGGGGGAGAGGCGAAAACAGCTACCAGCTCTTCTTGAAACCCGCCGTCAGGCTCTTGTTGATCGCCCCTTGCGAGGTTTCGCCGACGGAACCGGAGACGGTGACGTTGTCGAACAGCTTCTGTTCCGCGCCGACCTTGCGCAGCCATTTGTCGTCCGTGGTCGACAGCGACTGGCCCGCGGTGATGCTGGTGCCGGTATCGGTGAGAGTGACCTTGGCCGACTGCTCGGTCTCGTAATTGCGCGTGACGTGACCGCCGACGCCGGGGAGCGCCGTGGTGCCCTGCTGGTTGACGCTGTAGCCGTTCTGCAGCGTCAGCGACGTGTCGCCCGACAGCGGCACCGACTTGATCAGCGAGGCCCCGAGCTTGCTCTGCTCCGCGCCGGGATCGACGCGAGCCTCCACCGCGGTCTTGTCCCAGATCGCGCCGGCGCCCGGCGCGGTCGCGGCCGCCCAGGCGCTGCCGGACGATTGAGGCACGCTGCCGCCATTGCTGGCCTTCTGTGCCAGCAGCTCGGACATCGTCCGCGGCTCGCTCGTCACCGTCATGTCGGCGCCGATGCGGGCGTCCCAGAATGAGGATACCGACTGCTTCACCGTCACCGCCGAGGAGCCGTTGGCGTTGGCGTTCGTCGCCCAGTTCAGCCCGTCCTTGGCGGCGGCCTGCGCGCGCTTCTTGGCGGCGATGATGTCGTTGAGCGTGCCGGCGTCGATCGCGAGCTGGCCCCAGTCGAGCTTGTCAACGTCGATGCCGCTCAGCACGTCGGGGTCGTTGACGTCGGGGGCCTCCGCCGCTTCGGCGTCGTCGTCGGGCGCTGCGGCCGGGCCGGGGGAGAAGGGCGGAATGATCTGCGCCGCAACCGTCAGCACCGATCCCAAGATCAAAGCGGCCGCCAGCATCGGCAGCCTGGTCCAGCCAAACCCTGTCGCGAATTCCATCGTCCTGCCCGTCAGCCCAGTTCCCGCCGAGGATGCGGAACCATCATTGCGAAATTGTGGCGGTTCCATCAGACGCGAACCAACGGGCCGCGCGAAAGGCGCGCGCCCGATGACGAGCTTCTCCACGATTGCATCCGGCGGGGCTGGAGGCCAGGACGCGTCGTGGGGTGCTCAGCCATCGGTCCCGAAGTGCGGGGCCCGTTGGTGTTCCGTTCAGCCGACGCTGGTCATCTTCGGCAGATGAATGGCGCGGCCAAGTGCCTGCTCGACCAGATCAAACGTGTCGATCAGCACGCGCATGCTGGTGAGCTTGCCCGCCCTGAACTGGGCAAACTGCGCCACCCGCAAGCTGATCGGCTTGCTGGAATCCAGTGCGGTCAGCGAATAGCGCAGCATCGAGGCGGCGGAATCGACACCGAGCATGATGCTCTCGCGGTCGAAGCGGCGGACCTGGAAATTGTCGGCGAATTGGCGGATGACGTCGAGCACGGCGTCCTTGCCCTGGCGCGCGCCGAGGAACGGAAACATGTCGATCGGCCCATAGAGCGCCCACTCGACGTCCTCGTCGATCAGGGCCTCGATGTCCTCGAAATGCCGGTCGTTGATCGCGCGGTGCAACGCACGCGAGAAACGCCAGAGGCTGTGCTCTGTCATCTTGGGCAGTCCTGAAGCTGGCTTGCGAAAGCGAAAAACAACCCCAAGCGCACAGGAAAGGTGCCGCGGGGTCGCTCAACTCATTTGTATGCGAACAAAATACGTCAATTCGGCCAAAACGCAATTCACGTTTTCGCAATGCACAATTGATCCCGGCGTGTGAGATTTACAATAAAACCCCGCATTTTTCCCGGTCCGGGCCGGTTTGGGAGAGAGCTAACCCCCGTCCACCCGCTCGCCCACGATCAGGGGGCCGATCTCACGTTCCAGCACCTGCTGCACCAGATCGTAGGAATCGATGATCTCCCGGATCTGCGCCACCTGGCCGTGGCGAAAAGTGTAGAACACGGCCATGTCGACCTGAATGATGCGGTCGTTGCTGCGCTTCCTGAAGAACACGCGCAGATAGGCCGCGACCGTGTCCCCCTCGGCGACGATCTGCGGCACCTCGTAGCGGATCTCGGCGTATCGCTCCTGCACGGTGCGCCAGAATTCGCCGAGCTCCTGCTTGCCGTGGCACGGGCCCATGTGCGGCAGCACGTCGATCGGCGCGTGGGTGAGGAAGTCGACGTCCTCGGTGCAGCACGACAGCGCGGCCGCGAGATCGCTGCGCGAGATGGCGTCGAGCAGATGCAGCACGCGCTGGCGATTGAGCTTCTCGACCGTCATTCCGCCCGCCCTCATTGGCCGTGTGGAGTTCGCGCAAGGCTAACGCGCTGCCTCGGACACCGGCAATCCGCAAACTACAGGGAATATTGCTGACGTATGACACGCCAGCGCAATGCCAGGTTCATGGCTACAATTTATGATTGAGCGAGCGCGAGCCTTCACGAATTCGTGCAGGCGTTCGGCTGCATGGTCTAGCGAAGCATCGCGTGCGCGCGGGAACCGGGACGGGCCCGTGCCTGTTGAGAGTGCGACACCGCATCCGGAGACATCGATCCATGAAATCCCTCGCCGCCATCGCCGTACTTCTCATCTGTGGCGCGACGTCCGCCGCCAACGCCAAGGGCTGCATCAAGGGCGCCGTCGTCGGCGGCGTCGCCGGCCACTATGCCGGCCATCACGGCGTCCTCGGCGCCGCCGCCGGCTGCCTCTACGGCCGCCACCATGCCAAGGAACAGCAAGAGCAGGAGAGACAGCGGCAACAGCAGAGCCAGGTGAACGGGCAGGGCAAGCTGTAACCCCTGGTCATTCGGGGCGCGCGCGCCTTGTTCCCGCAGAGGAAATGGGCGTGACGCATCTCACATCAGGTCCCCCTGATGACGGCTAGATTCATCTGCATGTCCTCAGGGAGACGTGCCATGGCCGCCGTGGCCAGAGTCAGAAAGTCCAGCATGCACAACGCGCTCGAAGGCCTCGCACTGACCGCGACGCTGCAGAGCTTCCCGACCTTCGCCGCCGCCGCCTTCCTGCTCAAGCTGGTCGGCATCACGACCTGGTCGGCGATCCCGGCGTCGCCATCTTCGTCGTCATCGTCTCGCTCGCCCATGCGCTGCTTGCAGTGAGCTTCGGGCCGAGCTTCCCGCATTTGTTCAAGAACCGTCTACGAACCGAAGTCTTCGAGGCCCATCTGTCGCTCGCCGACAAGATCACGGCATGGCGCACCCAGCCGGTCGCCTCGCTGCAACTGATGACAACCGTGCTGCTGCTGTCGGTGATGGCGGTGGTGACGGCGAGCCTGGGGTGAGTTCGCGTTCTCATGATTCTCCGACGCCGCCATGAACAACCATGGGCGGCGCCGGCGCTCCGCGCCCCCTTACCTCTTCTTCCACCCACCCCTATGCCCCGGCGCCCCACCGCTCGACCTCGGCGATGGCCCGAACTCCGGCCCTGACTGCCTTGAATCCGTCGGCTGGATGATGCGGCTCTCGCCACCGAACGGCTTCGACGGCAGCGCGCGGTCGCCCCGATATGGCAACGATTCCGGGCCGTGCATCTCGTCGAGATGCGGCTTGTGGATTCGCGAGCCCTTGCTGCCGCTGGCCTTGAGCGCTGTGGCTGCGCTCTTGTTCTTCAGCGCGCTGACCGGCAAATTGGCGGCGTCGCCGTATTTCTTCGCGCCCGCATAGGCTCCGGCCTTGCCCTGCACCGTGCGCTGCTTGACGGTGGGATCGTCGACCACCGCGAGCTCGGTGGCGCGCAGGCGCTTGACCTCGTCGCGCAGGCGCGCGGCTTCCTCGAAGTTCAGATCGGCGGCGGCCTCGCGCATCCTCGTCTCGAGATCGCCGAGCACGGCTTCAAAATTGTGGCCGATCGAGATGACGTCGTCGGTCATGTCGTGGCCGCCGATCTCGACCAGCACGTGATCGCGCTCGTAGACGCTGTTCATGATGTCGCCGATCGACTTCTTGATGCTCTCCGGCGTGATGCCATGCGCCGTGTTGTACTCGACCTGCTTCTCGCGGCGGCGGTCGGTTTCGGCGATGGCGCGCTCCATCGATCCCGTCATCTGGTCGGCATAGAGGATCACCTTGCCGTCGACGTTGCGCGCGGCGCGGCCGATGGTCTGGATCAGCGAGGTTTCGCTGCGCAGGAAGCCTTCCTTGTCGGCGTCGAGGATCGCGACCAGCGCGCATTCGGGAATGTCGAGGCCTTCGCGCAGCAAATTGATGCCGACCAGCGCGTCGAACGCGCCGAGCCGCAGATCGCGAATGATCTCGATGCGTTCGATGGTGTCGATATCGCTGTGCATGTAGCGAACGCGAATGCCCTGCTCATGCAGATATTCGGTGAGATCCTCCGCCATGCGCTTTGTCAGCACCGTAATCAGCGAGCGATAGCCGGCCTGCGCCGTGGCCCGGACCTCGCCGACGAGATCGTCGACTTGGGTGCGGGCCGGGCGGATGTGGACCGGCGGATCAATCAGACCGGTCGGGCGAATCACCTGCTCGACGAACACGCCACCGCTCTCGTTGATCTCCCAGGCGCTGGGCGTCGCGGAGACCGCGATGGTCTGCGGCCGCATCATGTCCCATTCCTCGAAGCGCAGCGGGCGGTTGTCCATGCAAGAGGGCAGCCGGAAGCCATATTCGGCGAGCGTCGCCTTGCGGCGGAAGTCGCCGCGGAACATGCCGCCGATCTGGGGAACGGTGACGTGGCTCTCGTCGGCGAACACCAGCGCGTTGTCGGGCACATATTCGAACAGCGTCGGCGGCGGCTCGCCGGGCAGGCGCCCGGTGAGATAGCGCGAATAGTTCTCGATACCGGCGCAGCTTCCGGTCGCCTCCATCATCTCGAGGTCGAAGGTGGTGCGCTGCTCCAGCCGCTGGGCTTCGAGCAGGCGGCCCTGATCGTGGAGCTGGTCGAGCCGCATCTTCAATTCGGCTTTGATCGACTTGATTGCCTGCACCAGCGTCGGGCGCGGCGTCACATAGTGCGAGTTGGCGTAGATCTTGATGAATTCGAGCTCGTCCTGCTTGTGGCCGGTGAGCGGGTCGAACTCCTCGATGGTCTCGACGGTGTCGCCGAACAGGTTCACGCGCCAGGCACGGTCTTCATAGTGCGCCGGGAAGATGTCGATGACATCGCCGCGCACGCGAAATGTGCCGCGGGTAAAATCGGCCTGGGTGCGCTTGTACTGCAGCGCGACGAGGTCGGCGATCAGCTGGCGCTGGTCGATGCGCTCGCCCTTCTTCAGGGCAAAGGTCATCGCGGTGTAGGTTTCGACCGAGCCGATACCGTAGATGCAGGACACCGAGGCAACGATGATGACGTCGTCGCGTTCGAGCAGCGCGCGCGTCGCCGAGTGGCGCATGCGGTCGATCTGCTCGTTGATCGAGGAGTCCTTTTCTATGTAGGTGTCGGTGCGAGGGACATACGCTTCCGGCTGGTAATAGTCGTAATAGCTGACGAAATACTCGACCGCGTTGTCGGGGAAGAAGCTCTTGAACTCGCCATAGAGCTGGGCGGCGAGCGTCTTGTTCGGTGCCAGGATGATGGCGGGCCGCTGCGTCGCCTCGATCACCTTGGCCATGGTGTAGGTCTTGCCGGAGCCGGTCACGCCGAGCAGCACCTGCGAGCGGTCGTTGCGGTTGATGCCCTCGACCAGCTCGGCGATCGCGGTTGGCTGGTCGCCGCGCGGCTCATAATGCGACTTGATCTCGAAGCGCACGCCGCCTTCGGACTTTTCCGGGCGCGGCGGCCGATGCGGGGTCCACACCCTGGTGGAGCCGTCGTCCTTGCGGAACTCCGGCCGGCCCTCGCGGATCAGCGATTCCAGCGCGTCGGCGGTGGCCTTGACGCCGAGCGCCTCCATCTTGCTGCGCGGCGGACGAGCCAGGGCTTCGGCATCGTCCTCTTCCGTCGGGAGGCCGAGCTGACGCGCCAGTTCCGGATCGAGCGTCGGTATCGTGGCCGCGGTTCCGTAATGGGCCTGCGGCGCCTCGTCGAAGCCCGCGTCGCGGGCGCCGGGCGGCTGCGGATTGGGCCGCAGCGGCATTGGCCTCGTATTGTCCTGCGGAAACTCTTTCGGCGTCGAGGCCCGCGCGCGATGCGCGGCGGCCTCGCCTCCGGAGCGGCGGTCGCGCGAATTGTCCGGCGGCGGCTGCAGTCCGGTGCCCGATCCGAGCCCGGCATCGCCGCGATTGATCGCGGGATTGAGCAACTCGGCCAACGCCGGCCCGATCGGCTGCACGTCGGGGCGAGACGCCTTGGAATTCGGCGCCTTCGCGTTCGGAGCCTTGGCCTTGGGGGATTTGCCGGATTTTTCGGAGGATGCAGGTTTCTTCGCCATGCTCCGAATATGGGGCGAGTCCGCCTCGCAATAAAGAGCGAATGCCCGGCAATGCTCAGACTGCTGACAGCAGGTTGGCAGCAGGCCTTGGGATCTTGCGATCAGGCCGCCGGCAGCGGTCCCTCATCGTCCCCGGCTGCCTGACGCGGCTCGAGGATGTCGAGATGGATGCCGCCGCAATCGGTGCAGCGCATGGTCCAATACTCGCATCCGGCACGGCCGCCGATCACGCGGAGCACCGTGAGATCGCCCTCGCATTCCGGGCAGCTGGACAACACATTGCGGGTGTAAATCCTCGGCCGCGGCGTGTCTTCGAATTCGATGACTGACATGACCGATTTCCCCCTTTGACCCTGCGCCGTTCCTTGGTTCGCCTGCAGTCCCGCTCGCTTATTCGTCGTCGCTGTCGTCGGCCCGCCGGCGGAAGCGATCGATGTGGTGCTTGGCATGGGCAATCGCGGCATCGGGATCAGGCCAGGCGAAGCCGACTTCCATGGCCGGAAACAGCACGCCGTCGATGGCAACCGGGCTGAAATCGGCACGCCGGATCCGGGCGTGCCACAGCCCCTGGCCAGCTTCGAAGGATTCGATGTCAAAGCCGTCGTAAAGGGTCGTCATTGCAGTCCCCAAAATGTTTTATTCGAGCGCCTTGTTGGAGGGTCAGGGGACCACGTTTGCGGATTTCAGGATGTGAAGCCGTTCACAAGCGGCGGGCTTTTTTGCCAAAGTCCGATAGCAGCGTCAGTTCCGCGCGCTGGTGCGGCCGGGCCGCCGGACGGGACGGGCGGCGGGTTCCGACGCCGCGCGCATGATCCACCGGCGGAACGCGGCAAAGTCGCGCTGCTCGGTCTGGAAGCTGCGATAGAGCAGGTACCAGCGCATGCCCTTGGGCACCGAGAGCTCGAATGGCGCCACCAGCCGGCCGGCGGCGAGGTCGTCGTCGATATAGGGTCGGATGCCCATGGCGATTCCGAGCCCGTCGGCGGCAGCCTGAAGCGCCTGGCCGTAGAACTGGAACTCCGGTCCCCGCGCGTTGACGCGCGCGAGGTTTGCGGCCTTGAGCCAGATCGGCCAGTCCTCGGGCGAATGCGCGACGCGGATCAGGCTCGGTGCCTTGAGATCGGCCGGGCGCTTCAGCGAGGAGGCGAGGCGGGGCACGCAGACCGGCGTGAGGTCGCCGGCGAACAGCGGTTCGGCCACCAGCCTCGGCCAGTCGCCGGTGCCGAGCTGGATGCCGCAGCTCCAGTCCTCGCCGAACGGCACCGACGCGCCGCCGGTGGTGAAGCGCACCTCGATGTCGGGCTCTTCGCTGCGAAACTCCGACAGGCGCGGGATCAGCCAGCGCATCGCAAAGGTGTGGCCGATGCCGATGGTGAGCACGCGGACGCTCGAGGGCGCCGTCACCTGCGCGGTGAGGCTTGCGAGCGCATCGAAGATCGGCGTCAGCCCGCTCTGATAGGCGCGGCCCGCCTGCGTCAGCAGCAGCTTGTTGGCCTTGCGCTCGAACAGCGCGACGCCGAGCCGTTCTTCCAGGATGTGCACCATGCGGCTCACGGCGGCTGCCGATACGCTCAGCTCGAGGCCGGCCGCGGCAAAGCTGCCGGCCCGCGCCGCGGCCTCGAATGCCTTGATGCCGTTGAGAAACAGCAAGCGCCGCAAATGACCGACCCTCAGGAAAGCTGATGCCAGGCCAAGATAACTCAGTTTGCGTAGACGGGGCAAGCGGGGCACGTTTCCTTCGCTTCGCGCCGCGAGCGGGGAGAAGGTCGGGAGATTTTTACGTGACGCCCATCATGATCGCTGCCCTTGGATTGCTGATGGTCGGCACCGCGTTCCTGTCGGGGCTGTTCGGCATGGCGGGCGGGCTGATCCTGATCGGCGTGCTGCTGGCGTTAATGCCGCTGCCGACCGCGATGGTGCTGCATGCGATCACGCAGATGGCCTCCAACGGCTGGCGCGCCTTTCTCTGGCGGACGCATATCCGCTGGCGCCCGGTCGCGAACTATATGGTCGGCGCGGCCGTCGCGCTCGCGGCGTGGTCGCTCACGCGCTACGTACCGGACAAGCCGGTCGCGCTGCTGCTGCTCGGGATCACGCCGTTCATGGCGCGGCTGCTGCCCGCCAACATCAAGCCGGATCCCGACCGTCTCTGGCAGGGCACCGTCTATGGCACGATCTGCATGGACCTCATGCTGATGACCGGCGTGTCGGGGCCGCTGCTCGACACCTTCTTCCTCGGCGGCGATTTCGGCCGGCGCGAGAAGGTGGCGACCAAGGCGATGTGCCAGCTCGTCAGCCATTTCAGCAAGCTGATCTATTTCGGCGGCGTGATCGACCAGGCGGCGACGCTCGATCCCGTGCTCGCGGCCGTCGCGATCGCAGCATCCATGCTCGGCACCACGCTGGCGCGGCGCATCCTCGAAGCCATGACCGACCAGCAATTCGTGGCCTGGTCGATGAAGCTGATCACCACCATCGCCTGCTACTATATCGCCTATGGCAGCTGGCTGCTGGTCCGCACGCCGGTGCTGGCAGCCTTCGACAAGGGAGGTTTGCAATGAGCGAGACTGCCGACCCGCTGGTGCTGGACTTCGTCGAGTGGGTTGCGCGCGAGCCCCGCGCCTATGCCGAGGTGATCGCGACCTGGAAGACGTCGTGCCCGCGCCTCACCATCTGGGAAGACGCCGCCGACCGCGGCTATGTCGCGCGCGAGACGCTGCCCGGAATGGGGCTGGTGATCGCGGTGACGGAGGACGGCGAGAGGCTGCTGCGCACGAACGGGCGCTAGCTCTCCACATCCGTCGTTGCGAGCGCAAGCGAAGCAATCCAGAATGCTTCCGCGGCGGCAGTCCTGGATTGCTTCGCTTCGCGTGCAATGACGGAATACCGGGAGACCCTTTCATGTCGCTCAAACTCTTCGAACTCGTCGGCACAGACGCCTCGCGACCGTTCAGCCCGTTCTGCTGGCGCACGCGAATGGCGCTGGCGCACAAGGGCCTTTCGGCGGAAACGTTGCCCTGGCGCTTCACCGAGAAGAGCGCGATCGCGCCACATGGCTCGGAGAAGGTTCCGGTGCTGGTGCATCACGACCAGCCGGTGGTCGATTCCTGGACGATCGCGATCTATCTCGAAGACAAGTTTCCGGATCGTCCGTCGCTGTTTGGCGGCGAGGGCGGGCGCGCCATGGCACGCATGCTCAATGTCTGGGGCGACATCGCCATCGTCGGCGGCATCTTTCCATTGATCATCGCCGACATTCCCAACAATCTGGATGAGGTCGACGCCGCCTATTTCCGCCAGTCGCGCGAGGCCCGTTTCGGCGGCAAGAGGCTGGAAGAGATCATGGCCAGCCGCGATGCCGGCGTGGTCGCCTTCCGCAAATCGCTCGAGGTGATGCGGCAGACCCTCAAGAAGCAGCCCTTCATCGGCGGCGCCGCACCGAACTATGCCGACTACATCGTGTTCGGCGGTTTTCAGTGGGCGCGCGCGACGAGCCCGTTCAAGCTGCTGGAAGCGGACGACCCGGTTTACGCCTGGCGCGAAAAGCTGCTGGATGCGTTCGACGGCATGGCACGGAAGTCCCCGGGGCATCCAGTGTAGTTGTCGCGAGCCGTCTCTCCTCAACGTCGTCCTGGCGAAAGCTAGGACCCATACCGCGGACGCGGAGGGTTATGTTGCCTCCGCCGCCGCACGCAAGCACGCCCGGCACAAGCAATCCTCGCCCTTGACCGGCATCGGCAGCCGCGCCGTTTCTTCCGCGCACCAGCAGGTGCCGGAGAGGTCGCAGCCGAACTCGGCGCCGCAACGAGAGCAGGCGAGGCGGCGGGGTTGCTGCGCCGGAATGTCTTGCCGATTTGTCATGATTTGCGCAAAAGCCGGGCTGTCGTTTTCATGCCGGGTTCATCTCCCGCTGCGGTATATTAGGCCTCGCGCACGTATCGGGAAAGCGGTTGGCAGCGCGCGAAGGACATATCGATGGCCCGCGATTCGCAAGCCGCGCTCGTCGCGCTCAACCGTTTCGGCTTCGGCGCCCGCGGCGGCGCATCCGGCGATCTCATCAACGCGGCCTCCGATCCTCGCGGCTTTGTGAAGGCGGAACTCACTCGTCCCAACGGTGTGCTGCTGGAGGCGCCGGGCCTGCAATCCGCGCAGCAGCTCGGGCAGGCCGTGTTCGCCTATCAGGATCAGGTCAAGCAGGCGCGCGAGGCCGCCGCGAAGGCCGGCGCGCCGACTGAAGCGCCGTTGCAAGCGCCGGCCGATCAGAGGCCCGGACCGCGCCGCAATCTCTCGCTGAACGCCGTGGCAACCGAGATCGCCGGCCAGATGGCCGAGGCCAAGCCCGGTAACAATAAGCCGGCTGACAACAAGCCGGCGGACAATATGGCCAAGCCGGACACTATGCAGCCCAACGCGGCCGCGCCGCCTGCCGCAAAACCCGCCCCGCAGCCGCTCAACGTCATCCAAAAAACCTTTCGCGCCGAGGCACTGGCGCGGTTGCAGCGCGCGACGCTGGTCGAGTGCGGCTTCACCGAACGGCTGGTCGTGTTCTGGTCCAACCATTTCTGCATCTCCGCCAGCAAGGGCGAGCTGGCGCGGATCTGGGCCGGTGCGTTCGAGCGCGAGGCGATCAGGCCGCATGTGCTCGGACGTTTCGCCGACATGCTGAAAGCGGTGGAGCAGCATCCGGCGATGCTGTTCTTCCTCGACAACCAGCAATCGCTCGGACCGGACTCGCGCGCGGGCCAGAACCGCAAGCGCGGGCTGAACGAAAATCTCGCGCGCGAGATCATGGAGCTGCATACGCTCGGCGTCGGCGGCGGCTATACGCAGGACGACGTCACCTCGCTCGCGCGCATCATCACCGGCTGGACCTTTGCTGGCCGGCAGGGACAGCTGGGAGCGCCCGGTTCGTTCGTGTTCAACGTCAATGCGCACCAGCCCGGGCCGCAAATGCTGCTCGGCAAGAACTACGAGCCGACCGGCCTTGCGCAAGGCGAAGCCGCCCTCGCGGACATCGCACGCCATCCCTCGACCGCGAGCTTCATCGCCACCAAATTCGTCCGCCACTTCGTCGCCGACGATCCGCCGCCGGCGCTGGTGGCGCGACTGCGCGATGTCTTCATCAAGACCGACGGGGATCTCAAAGCGCTGGCAACCGCACTGGTCGATTCCGACGAGGCGTGGAAGGCGCCACTGACGAAGATGCGCAGCCCTTATGATTTCCTGGTCGCGAGCGGCCGGCTGCTCGCGCGCGTGCCGGAGGATCCCGGCGCCTATCTCAACAACCTCAATCTGCTGGGCCAGCCGCTGTGGTCGCCGGCCGGCCCGAATGGTTTCGCCGACACCAATGCCGCCTGGGCTGCGCCGGAAGGCATCAAGCTCCGGCTCGACATTGCCGCGCAAATGGGCGCGCGGCTTGGGCCCAACATCGACCCGCTCGATTTGTTGGAATTTGCCGCCGCGGATGCGGCCTCGATCGAAACGCGGCGGACCATCGAGCGCGCGGAGTCGCGGCAGCAGGCGCTGGCGCTGCTGTTGATGTCGCCCGAAATGCAGAGGAGATGATGATGATCGACTGCGTCGAGAACCGGCTCCTCACCTCGCGGCGCGGCCTCCTGCTTGGCGGCGCCTCGTTCGCGGCCTGGGCTTACTTGCCGAAATTCGCGCGCGCCGCGGATGGCCGCGATCCTCGCCTGATCGTGGTGATCCTGCGCGGCGCGCTTGATGGGCTTTCGACCGTCGCGCCCGTCGGCGATCCCGATTATGCCGGCCTGCACGGGGCGATCGCGCTCACGGCGGACGGTGCGCATCCCGCGATCATGCTCGATACTTTCTTTGCGCTGCATCCGGCGATGCCTGAGTTCGCACGCATGTATCGCGACAGGCACGCCGCGGTGATCCACGCGGTCGCGACGCCCTATCGCGACCGCTCGCATTTCGACGGCCAGGACGTGCTCGAAAGCGGCTATGCCGGCCCGGGGCGCGTGCAATCCGGTTGGCTCAACCGCGCGCTGGAAGCGCTGCCGCGCGGCGAGCGGGTGTCGAGTGCTCTTGCCGTCGGCCCGACCACGCCGCTGGTGCTGCGCGGCAATGCGCCGACCGTCGGCTGGGCGCCGGTGGCGCTGCCGCAAGCCGATGACGACACCGCAATGCGTCTGGTCGAGCTCTATCGTCACCGCGATCCCGCGCTGGCGGCTGTGCTGTCGCAGGGCCTTGCGCTGGAAAAGGCCGCGAGCGGCGACGACATGAAGCCGAAGCCGGGCAACGCGGTCGCGCAGATGCGGCAGGTCGCGCGCGGCGCCGCAAAACTGATGGCGTCCGACGACGGCCCGCGCATCGCGGCGCTCGCGTTCGATGGCTGGACACGCACGCCAATGAAGGCGGCCCTGTCGGTCGCCTCGCATTCCTGCTCGGCGGGCTCGACGGTGCGCTCGCCGAGTTCGAAAGCGGCTTAGGGGAACGCTGGCGCGACACCGTCGTCGTGGTCGCCACCGAATTCGGCCGCACCGCGCGCATCAACGGCACAGACGGCACCGATCACGGCACGGGAACGATCGCGCTGCTCGCCGGCGGCGCGGTGAAGGGCGGCCGCGTCATCGCCGACTGGCCCGGCCTCAAGCCCGCCAACCTTTTCGAGGCCCGCGACCTCAAGCCCACCACCGATCTGCGCCCGTGATCAAGGGCGTGCTGCAGGGCCAGTTCGGCCTGTCGGATCGCGTGCTGGCCGAGACGGTGTTTCCAGATAGCGCAAGCGCACGTCCGATGAAGGGGTTGGTTGCTTAACCTACGATTCCGGGGCCCGCACCTTGCGGCGCGTCCCGGAATGACGACATGATCGGCCGAACGTCAGGAGACCATCACCCATGTACATCGCCATGAACCGCTTCCGCGTCGCCAAGGGCTCCGAGGCTGCTTTCGAACAGGTCTGGCTTTCGCGCGATACTCATTTGGACAAGGTGCCGGGCTTCGTCGAGTTTCATCTGCTGCGTGGCCCCGAGCTCGAGGATCACACGCTGTACGCCTCGCACACGGTGTGGGCGAACCATGCGGCGTTCGAGGCCTGGACCAAATCGGATGCCTTTCGTGCCGCGCACGCGCGGGCCGGCGACACCAAGCCGACCTATCTCGGCCATCCCCAGTTCGAGGGCTTCGAGGTGATGCAGACGGTGGGGCGCGGCGCCAAGTAGCGCGCGCCGCCGCAAAGATCAGCCCAGCGTGATCTTGTCGATCTCCGCCATCTCCTCCGCACCGAGTTTCCACGCAATCGCCTTCACGTTCTCCTCGACCTGCGCGACGCGGGTGGCGCCGGCAATCACGCTCGACACTTGCGGGCGCGCGGCGAGCCAGGAGAAGGCGAGCTCGAGCATGCTGTGCCCGCGCGCTTTCGCAAATGCCGTGAGCTTCTCGACGATGTCCTCGTTGCGCGGCGTGACATAGCGGTCGCGTAGTGCCGGTACCTTGCCGAAGCGCGTATCGGTCGGGGCGGCCGCACCGCGCTGGTACTTGCCGGTGAGCAGCCCGCTTGCGAGCGGGAAGAACGGCAGCAGGCCGAGCTTGTACTCTTGTGCGGCCGGCAGCAGGTCTTTTTCGATGTCGCGCACCAGCAGGCTGTATTCGTCCTGGCAGGAGACGAAGCGGCTGACATTCATCGCGCGCGCGGTGAACTCGGCCTCCGCCAGGCGCCAGGCCGGAAAATTGGAATTGCCGATGTAGCGCACCTTGCCTTGACGGACGAGATCGTCGAGCGCGCGCAGCGTCTCCTCCATCGGAGTCAGCGGGTCGTAATCGTGCTGCTGATAGAGATCGATGTAGTCGGTCTTGAGCCGCGTCAGGCTCGCCTCGACTGCGTTCATGATGTAGCGGCGCGAAGCGCCCTGCTTGGTTCCGTCGGCCGCCATCGGCTTGGAGAATTTGGTGGCGAGCACGATCTCCTTGCGGCGGTCGCCGAGCACGGTGCCGAGCACCGTTTCCGAACCGCCCATGCCGGCATAGATGTCGGCGGTGTCGAACAGCGTGATGCCGAGATCGAGCGCGCCGTGGATCACCTTGCGCGAGGTCTCCAGGTCCGTGCGCTGGCCGAAATTGTTGCAGCCAAGCCCGACCGCAGACACGCGCAGGCCGGAGGCGCCGAGATTGCGAATTTCCATGGGAGATCCCCGTCGGAGATGGGCAGGGGCGCATTGTGACCGCGGTGCCCCGCCGCAGCAAGCCGTGCGCCGCGTTGCTGCCATGCTGACAAGGCTGCCGACAAGGACTGCCGACAAAAAAATGCGGCCCCTGTCAGACGCGGCGACTGACGGGGACCGCTTTGGGGCGCTTGATCGGTGACGGGGGGCTGACCAGACGCAGCTGCAGCCTAGTCCCGCTATGTTACGCGCAGGTGACAGACAGAGTTATCCACAGGCGGCGCGATCGCGAGGATCAGAAGATCTTGCGATAGACGATGAACCCGGAACGCTCGGCGACCTTGTCGTACAGGCGCTGCGCCGTCACGTTGGTCTCGTGCGTCTGCCAGTACACGCGCGGCGATCCCACGAGCTTTGCGCGCTCGTAGACGCCGTGGATCAGCGCCGAGCCGACGCCCTTGCCGCGCGCGGCCTCGGTCGTGAACAGGTCCTGCAGATAGCAGGACGGCTCGATCGCGGTGGTGCTGCGGTGAAACAGGTAATTCGTCATCCCGAGCAGGCGGCCGTCACTCTCGGCGACCAATCCGTGCACCGGCTCATAGGCATCGAAAAAGCGCTGCCATGTCACGCGCGTGATTTCGGGCGAGAGCGCGGTCGGACCGGAGCGGCCGTAGAAGGCGTTGTAGCCGTCCCACAGCGGCAGCCATTGATCGTAGTCCTGCCTGGTGACGGGGCGAATGGTGAGCGACATATGAAATTCCCGCGATCGATGAGGCGTCATTCATACGTGATGATGGACGTGCTGATCAATCGCGCATCACTCCGCGACGCGCAGATACCGGATCAGCTTGCGCCCTGCGGGATCGCGCAGCGAGCGGTAGTAGTCGGCGCGGGACGGCGCATCGGTGTGGCGCACGAGGTCGGTCACCGGCGTGTAGCTCAGCATGCGGCCGCCGTCGGGCAGCGCGGCACAGACGAAGCGCAACACCTCGCCATTGCGCAAGGCGATGTTGATCGGCGTGGCATCGCCGATCCGGACCATCTCCATGCGCTGAGCGATGAAGGTGCCGAGTTCGTCCTCGGGCAATTCGAACGCGCCGGTGTCGCGGCCGTGATACATCAGCGCGACGAACGGCGGCTTGCCGTCGGCGATGTCGTCCGGCACCGCAAAATAATCGCGGAACGCGCGGTTGATGAATTCGGCGCGCGTCTCGGCGTCGAGCAGCACGATGCCGATGTCGACCTGGTCGAGCGCGGCCGACAGCCGCGCGGCGATGGCGTGACTCCGACGCTCGGCGGCAAACGTGCCGAGCAGCCGCTGGCGCATCAGGCCGGTGATGCCTGCGGTGCCCGCGGCCGTCGCGGCCAGGAGGCCGAGCTGGATCATATCCGCCGTGGTAAGGCCTGCAACGCCGTGCCGGCTCAGGAGCAGCAGTGCCGCGCCGATGACGGCGATGGCTGCGCTGGCGACGGCGGAAGCGGGACCCGAGAGCGCGCCGGCGAGCGCCACGATGCAGACGAGCAGCGGCGCGGGGGAGGAAGCGGGGACGAAGCGATCGAAAAACATTGTCAGCAGCAAAGTCGCTGCCGTCAGCGCCGGACCGGAGATCGCACGCCATCCCAACCGCATGGGCCTGTCTCGCTCCTTCGTGAACGAGGTAAGGCGGCAACACTGACCGAAGATTGCGCCATTGCGATGCGGTTTCGCGCGGTGTGCTTAAGGTGCGCTTTGGGTCTCGCGCAAAGCTTTCGGATGATTTTAGACCAAGTGCGCGTGCTTGAGACGTTGTTGCAGCGCGGGCGCATTCAGCTTCGACGTCCCCTGGCCCTTGCGCGTGCCGACGAAGATCAACAGCGATGCCGCGACCAGGATGGCCGCGGTCAGGGTGATTGCAACGATGACCACAGGTGATTTCATCGACGTCCTGTCGCGATGCCGGTCGGCGCGGGCCATGCGGCGCCTTGAAGGCGGGTCCAGGATGAAGCGGGAATCAGACCGGCAGACCCATCGCCATGGTCGCCTTGGTCGACAGCACCGTCAGGGTGACGATCAGGCACAGCGAGAGCGCGGCGACGGCGAGCGAGGCCGCGACCGCGTTGGTCAGCCGGGAAGACGAAACGGTAGCGGGTGGGCCCTGAAAGCCTGCCGTGCCGGACGCCCGAATCATGGTCTAAATCCTTCAACGCGCGAGCGAATCACCCGCGACATCGAACAATTTCACTGTTGCAATCGGCAATATTGCGGCGGCCAATCGAGCGAAAATGGCGAGATTGCGGCAATGGTGACCTTTATGCCCGCTATTTGCCAGAGCGTGATCGCCCCTCAGGCACCAGCAGCGATGCTGGCGGGGTCCTCGATGTCGGCCGGCCGCCAGTCCATTGCGACGTAGCCGGGGGCCGCTTCCACGCGCTTCAGCCAGTCCCGGATCGCCGGGAAGGTCGAGAGGTCGAAGTCGCAGCGGTCGGCGAGGTGGGTATAGCCGTACAGCGCGATGTCGGCGACCGTGAGCTGGCGGGCGGCGAAATAGGCGTTGGTCCTGAGATGATTCTCCATCACCTGGAGCGCGCCATAGCCGCGCTCCATCCAGTCCTCCAGCGAATGAGTCTGGAGGTCGCGGCCGCCCCTCACCAGCGACAGCCAGAAATAGGCCGCGCCGATGTTCGGCTCCAGCGCGTGCTGCTCGAAGAACATCCATTGCAGCGCGTCGGCGCGATCGATGCGGTTCTCCGGCGCGAGCGGCGTGCCGACGGCGACGTACCAGAGAATGGCGTTGGACTCGGCGAGATAGCGATCGTCGCCGACCTCGAGCAGCGGCACCTGGCCGGATGGGTTCTTGGCCAGGAAGTCCGGGGTGCGGCTCTCGCCGCGCAGAATGTCCACCTCGACCGCTTCGTAAGGCAAGTTCAGCAGCGCCAGCGCAAGGCGGACCTTGTAGCTGTTGCCCGAGCGCTGCATCGAATAGAGCTTGTACATTCTGGGGATGATTCCGGACGACGGGGAGCGCGGCGCTTGTTGCCCCGCAACGCGGCTAAACAATGATGCCGATGCGAATCCGCCGCAAGACCCGGCCAATAGAAAAACTCGAAAACCCTACCGCATTGCAATGCGGCGGAAGATCATTTCCGTGCGACCATCCAACTCAGTTCACGCTTGCGTCAACGCGCAAGTGCGTTGCTCGACGCGATCGTGTGCGAGCACCGCGGTCGCGTCTTGGGCACTGAAGCTTCCGCATCGTCATGGCCCGGCTTGTCCCGGCCATCTACGCGCTGCACACGGCACGAAGAACGTGGATGCCCCGGGCCTTCGCCTCGCCGAAGCGGCTTCGGCCGCGCAGGCGAGACAGGCCCGGGCATGACGACGTTCTCGTTTCATAGCCCGCGAAGGCCGCAAAATTGCTCCGAGGACACGCGTTGTCGGATATGAGGGGTTTGCGCGGCAAAGTTACGGAATATTGCGGGAAATCGCGGCTCGAAACGCCAGACACGTAAACTTTTGCGGGATCGGACCGAAGTTTCTTGCGGTGCAACGGCACTCGTTTTAGGGTGGTTCATTCCCACAATCGGAGTCGTGAAGCCAAAGGGTTCACGACGCTTGTCAGGAGATGACGATGTCCTTCCTTGCCGCTGCGCTCGACCGTGTGAAGCCGTCCGCGACCATCGCGGTCACGGATAAAGCACGTGCGCTGAAAGCGGCGGGCCGCAACGTCATCGGTCTCGGCGCCGGCGAGCCCGACTTCGACACGCCCGCGAACATCAAGCTGGCCGCGATCCACGCCATCGAAGCCGGTAAGACCAAGTACACCGCGGTCGACGGCATTCCCGAGTTGAAGGAAGCCATTATCGCCAAGTTTCAGCGCGAGAACGGCGTCGTCTACAAGGCGAACCAGATCATCGTCGGCACCGGCGGCAAGCAGGTGCTCTACAACGCGCTGATGGCAACCATCAATCCGGGCGACGAGGTGATCATCCCCGCGCCGTACTGGGTCAGCTATCCCGAGATGGTGGCGCTCGCCGGCGGCGAGCCGGTGCCGGTGGTCTGCACCGCCGCGACCGGCTTCAAGCTCCAGGCCGAGGCACTCGAGCGCGCGATCACGCCGAAGACCAAATGGGTGATCCTGTGCTCGCCGTCGAACCCGACGGGAGCTGCCTACACCAGGACCGAGCTGAAGGCGCTCACCGACGTGCTGGTCAAGCATCCGCATGTGTGGGTGATGACCGACGACATGTACGAGCACCTCGTCTATGACGACTTCCAGTTCACCACGGTCGCGCAGGTCGAGCCGAAACTCTACGACCGCACGCTCACCGTGAACGGCGTGTCGAAGGCCTATTGCATGACCGGCTGGCGCATCGGCTATGCCGGCGGTCCGGCGCAGCTCATCAAGGCGATGTCGACGATCCAGTCGCAGTCGACCTCGAACCCGTCGTCGATCGCGCAATGGGCCGCGGTTGAGGCGCTGAACGGTCCGCAGGACTTCATCCCCGCCAACAACAAGGTCTTCAAGGAGCGCCGCGATCTCGTCGTCTCCATGCTGAACCAGGCCAAGGGCATCGAGTGCCCGCGGCCCGAGGGCGCCTTCTACGTCTATCCGTCCTGCGCCGGCACCATCGGCAAGACCGCGCCGTCGGGCAAGGTGATCGACAATGACGAGACGTTCGTCACTGAACTGCTGGAGACCGAAGGCGTCGCCGTGGTGCAGGGTTCGGCCTTCGGCCTCGGCCCCGCGTTCCGCATCTCCTACGCGACCAAGACCTCGGACCTCGAAGACGCCTGCAAGCGCATCCAGCGCTTCTGCGGCAATCTGCGCTGAACTCACAGACATGAAGTGACATCAAAGGGCCCGCGCAATGCGGGCCCTTTTTCTTTCAAGTCTGCACGATCTGGCGCCACCGGAACTGTTGTGGCATAGACCATCGCGCGGCGTGTGCCGCGCCTCCATGCTCGCATCACATTCATCGCCGGAGATATTCATGAGCCGTTCACTCCTCCTCGCCGGGCTTGCCGTTGCGAGCCTCGTCGCCTCCGTTGCGGGCGCCAGCGCGCAATCGCGGATGGTGCAGGTGGGCGTGCTCGAATGCCGCGGCGGCGCCAGCGTGGGCTTCATCGTGGGATCGGTGACCCATCTCGGTTGCGTGCTGCGCGTCGATGGTTTGCCGGACGACCGTTACGTTGCGACGATCCGCAAGGTCGGTCTGGATATCGGCATCACACAGGAGACGGCTTTGGCGTGGGGCGTGTTCGCGCCGGTGAACCGGCTCGGCCCGGGCGACCTCGCCGGCAACTACGCCGGTGCGCAGGGCAGCGCCTCGGTCGGTGTCGGCCTCGGCGGCAACGTGCTGGTCGGCGGCTCCAACAATTCGATCGCGCTCCAGCCGCTCAGCGTGCAGGGCCAGGTCGGCCTCAACGTCGCCGCCGGTCTCGAGAGCCTGGAACTCCGCCCGGGACGTTGAGACTCGGCGCCAGCCGAAGCGCTCCTCCTCAACCTCTCTCCGGGAGAGGAGGAAATACCGACGACGCACCGCAGCGATTTTTGATGCTTGCCAAATCTCGGGGACGGGCAGAGCATCAGCGTTTGCCGACCCAATCATGGGCCGAGCTCCACACCAAGGAGGCGGCGAATGGGACAAGACGTCAGAAGTCCCCGAGGTCCACGGTGCATCGCGCTGGTGGGCCCTTTCCAAAGCGGTAAAACCACACTTCTCGAAGCCATCCTGGCGCGAACGGGCGCAATCCCGCGCGCCGGCAGCGTCGATGCCGGAACCTCCGTCGGCGACGCCACGCCAGAGGCCCGTCATCACAAGATGACCGTCGGGCTGACTGCCGTCACCACGAGTTTCATGGGCGACAGCTACACCTTCCTCGATTGTCCCGGTTCCGTCGAATTTGCCCACGACATGCGCGCCGCGCTGCCCGCGGTCGATGCCGCAATCGTGGTCTGCGAAGCCGACGAGAAGAAGCTGCCGCAGCTTCAGATCATCCTGCGCGAGCTGGAGGAGCTGAAGATCCCGCGTTTTCTGTTCCTCAACAAGATCGACCGCGCCAACAAGCGCATCCGCGAGACGCTCGAGATGCTCCAGCCCGCCTCGCGCGTACCGCTGGTGCTGCGCCAGATCCCGATCTGGAAGGACGAGTTGATCGAGGGCTTCGTCGATCTCGCGCTGGAGCGTGCGTTCATTTACCGCGAGCACAAGGCCTCCGAAGTGGTCGCGCTCCAAGGCGGCGATCTCGATCGCGAGAAGGAGGCCCGCTTTTCGATGCTGGAGAAGCTCGCCGATCACGACGATGCGCTGATGGAGCAGCTGCTCGAGGACATCCAGCCGCCGCGCGATGCCGTGTTTGACGATCTCGCCCGCGAATTGCGCGACGGGCTGATCTGCCCCGTGCTGCTGGGCGCCGCCGCACGCGAAAACGGCGTGCTGCGTTTGATGAAAGCGTTGCGCCACGAGGCGCCCGGTATCGCGGAAACGGCAAAACGTCTCGGCGTTCCCGAAACGAGGGACGCCCTCGGCTTCGTCTTCAAGACGTTGCATTCGCAGCACGGCGGCAAGCTGTCGCTGACGCGCATGCTCGCCGGCCATCTCGACGACGGTGCCACGCTGCAATCCTCCTCCGGAGGGGCCAGCCGCATCTCCGGCATCCTCGCCGTCACGGGGGCCTACGACACCAAGCGTACCGCGGCGGAAGCCGGCGATACGGTGGCGCTCGCCAAGCTCGACCCGATCAAGACCGGCGACACGGTCTCGAGCGGCAAGATCCAGCCGGCAGCGCTCACCGCCGTAGAACCCACTCCGCCGGTGCTCGCGATCTCGGTTGCGGCCACCGACCGCAAGGACGACGTCAAGCTCGGCCAGGCACTGATGCGGCTGCACGAGGAGGACCCCTCGCTCGTCTTCGTGATGAACGCGCAGACCCACGACACTGTGCTGTGGGGTCAGGGCGAGATGCACTTGCGCGTCGCGAGCGAGCGGCTGCGCGATCGTTTCGGCGTCAAGGTCGCTTCGCATCCCCCCGCGATCGGCTATCAGGAAACCATCCGCAAGCCGATCGTCCAGCGCGGCCGCCACAAGAAACAGTCCGGCGGGCATGGCCAGTTCGGCGATGTCGTGCTCGACATTAGGCCGCTGCCGCGCGGCGAGGGCTTCAAGTTCGCCGAGAAGGTGGTCGGCGGCGCGGTGCCGCGCAACTACATCGGCGCGGTGGAAGAGGGGGTCATCGACGGGCTCGCCCGCGGCCCGCTCGGTTTCCCGGTCACCGATTTGCAGGTGACGCTGACCGACGGCTCCTATCATAGCGTCGATTCCTCCGACCTCGCCTTCCGCACGGCGGCGCGGGTCGGGCTCACCGAGGGCCTGCCGCAATGCCAGTCGGTGCTGCTGGAGCCGATCCATGTGGTCGAGATCGTCTGCCCGACCGACGCCACCGCCAAGATCAATGCGATTCTGTCGGCACGGCGCGGCCAGATCCTCGGCTTTGACACCCGCGACGGCTGGAGCGGATGGGACTGCGTCCGCGCCATGATGCCGGAAGCCGAGATCGGCGAATTGATCGTTGAGTTGCGCTCGGCCACGGCAGGCGCCGGCAGCTTCACCCGCCAGTTCGACCACATGGCCGAAGTCACGGGGCGCGCCGCCGACCAGATCATCGCAGCGCATCAGCACGCGGCGTGATCGGTCTGCCGAAGTAAGGGACGCATCACTGTCTCACTCCCTCTCGCCGTTCTTACGGGGAGAGGGGTGGGGTGACGGGCTTCACAATGGGCGTGGCGAAGGTTGGACTCACGCTGCTCCTCCCAACCGTCATTGTGAGCGCAGCGACTTGTCCGCCGAAGCTTTAGCGAAGGCGGAAGCAATCCAGTCTTTCCGCGGAGGAATTCTGGATTGCTTCGTCGCTTCGCTCCTCGCAACGACGGTGGAGACGGATGGCTCGCATGGCGAGCTTCCCCTTGCGTTCGGTCGTTTATGATGTATTTTACATCATTGTGCATGCTCCAGACATCATTTATAATCTTTCATAGGTGAGGCCAAGGTGATCACGTCGTTCCAGATGCGGGCAGCGCGTGCGCTGCTCGGCATTGACCAGAGGGCCTTGGCGGAGCTCGCAGGCGTTTCGCTGCCGACCATTCAGCGGATGGAGGCGAGCACCGGCAATGTCCGCGGCGTGGTCGAGACCTTGATGAAAGTGGTCGAAGCCTTTGATCGCGCCGGCGTCGAGCTGATCGGCGAACAGGCGCGCAGCGAAGGCGGCGGACGTGGCGTTCGGCTCAAGGAGCCGGGGCCGCCGCGTCGGGTGGGAGCATGATCCCGCAATGATCATGCTCGGGAGCAGTCTTAACTAACGCACCGTCGCGCCCCGATACGCGGCCGCACGATGCATCGGAGCGTTGTGGGCAGCGGAGCATTTTGCTGAAATGAGCATCACAGGCGAACACGCAGGCAAGCTGCACCAGCCTCGTCGGCCGACCTTTACCGAACTCTATCTGCCAAAGCTCGTCACCGTATGGCGCGAGGGCTATGGCTTATCGGATTTCCGTGCCGATGTGTTCGCGGGCCTCACGGTCGCGATCGTCGCGCTGCCGTTGTCGATGGCGATCGCGATCGCCTCGGGCGTGACGCCGGACCGCGGACTCTACACCGCTGTTGTCGGCGGCTTCATTGCGTCACTGCTCGGCGGCAGCCGATTCCAGATCGGCGGTCCGGCCGGCGCCTTCATTGTGCTGGTTGCGGCGACCGCCGACCGTCACGGGGTTGACGGCGTGGTCCTGGCCACGCTGATGGCGGGCCTGTTCCTGATCGCTGCGGGCTTCCTGCGGATCGGCACCTATATCAAGTTCATTCCATATCCTGTGACGGTTGGCTTCACGGCCGGCATCGCCGTCATCATCTTCGCCAGCCAGCTGCGCGATCTCGGCGGGATCACGCTCCTCGCGAAGGAGCCCAGCGAATTCGTCCCGAAACTCGTCGCGCTTGCCGGGGGCCTGCACACCGTCAATCCGTCGGCCGTCGCGGCTGCGATCGTCAGCATTGCCATCATCGCCGGCCTGCGACGCTGGCTGCCGTCCTGGCCCGGTATCCTGATCGCGGTCGTGCTCGCGGCGGTCGCATGTGCCGTGCTGTCGCTGCCGGTCGAGACCGTCGGATCGCGCTTCGGCGGCATTCCGCGGGAACTGCCCTCGCCAGCCTTGCCTGCATTCTCGCTCGCGAAGGCGACCGCCGTGCTGCCCGATGCGATCTCCTTCGCACTGCTCGCCGCCATCGAATCGCTGCTGTCGGCGGTGGTGGCCGACGGCATGACCGGACGCCGTCACCGCTCCAATTGCGAGCTGGTGGCGCAAGGTGCCGCCAATGTCGGCGCGGCGGTGTTCGGCGGCATCTGTGTCACGGGGCTGATCGCGCGCACGGCGACCAACATCCGCGCCGGCGCGCGGGGGCCGCTCGCGGGCATGCTGCATTCGGTTTTCCTGCTGCTGTTCATGCTGATCGCAGCGCCGCTCGCGAGCTACATCCCGCTGGCCGCGCTCGCCGCCGTGCTCGTCGTGGTGGCCTGGACCATGGCGGAGAAGCACGAATTCGCGACGCTCCTTCGCTCGTCATGGGGCGATGCCGTCGTGCTGCTCGCAACCTTCCTGCTCACCATCTTCCGCGATCTGACCGAGGGCATTCTGGTTGGCTTCGCGCTTGGCGCGGTCCTGTTCATCCATCGCATGGCGGAAATGACGGGCATCGAGGAACGATCGCCACTGGTGGCCGCCGATCGTCCCGATGATGATAATGGCGGGCGCGTGCCTTACGACCCCGCACTCGCGGTCGATCGCGACGTGCTGGTCTATCGCATCACCGGCGCGTTCTTCTTCGGCGCGGCCTCGGCGATCGGCAGCGTGCTCGACGGCATCGCCGACAAGCGCAAGGGTTTTGTGGTCGATTTCGCCGACGTGCCGTTCCTGGATTCGACCGCGGCCAACGTGCTCGGCCGCGTCGCCGCCAAGGCCCACCGCCAGGGCATCCGGCTGTTCATCACAGGGGCGTCGCCTGCGGTCCGCCGTGCGCTGCTCACCCATGGCGTCACGCCGCCACGCGCGCGCTATCGCGAGACCATCGCGCGTGCGGTCGCCGACATCAAGGGCGGCGCGGCGCTGCCCGCGGGTGGTGAGGCGGGCACGACCTGACGTCGAGCCTCTCCCGAGACGGCCCCGCGCGCTTGACAGCGCCTGCGGGACGCGAAATGGATCGCCTCCGAAACCACCCCAGGGGAGGACGACCGTGACCAAGGCTCCCGCAGCCTGTCTGATCGGATGGCCGGCCGCGCATTCGCGCTCGCCGCTGATCCATCGATACTGGCTGCGCACGCTCGGGATCGAGGGCGGCTATGTCATCGAGGCGGTTCCACCCGATAATTTGCGTGACTTCGTCCTGCGGCTGTCGCTGCGCGGCTTCGTCGGCGCCAACGTCACCATCCCGCACAAGGAAGGCGTGCTCGAGCTGTCGACGCCCGATGCCCGCGCGCGAGCGGTCGGTGCGGCCAACACGCTGTGGTTTGCGGACGGCGAGCTGCGCTCGACCAACACCGACGTCGAGGGCTTTATCGGCAATCTCGATGCCAGCGCGCCCGGCTGGGACGCAGCCAGCGAGGCGCTGGTGCTCGGCGCCGGCGGCTCCTCGCGCGCCATCGTGTTCGGGTTGCTTGAACGCGGCATCAAGCGCGTCCATCTCGCCAATCGCACCGTCGGCCGGGCCGAGATGCTTGCAAGGCAGTTCGGGCCGAAGGTGCATCCTGTTGCGTGGGATGGCATCGACCACATTCTGCCGCGTGCAAAACTTCTCGTGAACACGACCTCGCTCGGCATGCACGGTCAGCCTTCACTCGACCTTAAAGTGGCGCGCCTGCCGGATGGCGCCGTGATCGCCGATCTCGTCTATGTCCCGCTGGTGACGCCGCTGCTGGCGGCCGCACAGGCGCGCGGGTTGAAGACCGCCGACGGGCTCGGCATGCTGCTGCATCAGGCGGTCCGCGGCTTCGAGCTGTGGTTCGGCCAGCGGCCGCAGGTCACGGCCGAGCTGCGTGCGCTGGTCGAGGCCGATCTCACAAAGACTTGAGAGAATAGCGCGTAATCTCCGGAGTTCTATGTCCGTAGGGACAATAGGGCGCAATCGGAGACCATCATGTCTGTTCAACGTGCAACTTTCACACGTCCGCTCATCGCCGTCGCGATGGTGGCCGTCTCGACCCTCTCGGCCCTTGCGCAAAGGGCGCCGGTGCCGACGCGCGTGCGAGGCACGATCGAAAGCGTCAATGGCGACACGATTCAGGTCAAGGCGCGCAGCGGCGAGGATGTCAAGCTGCACATCGCCTCCGACGTGAACGTGTCGGGCATTACCAGGATTTCACTTGCCGACATCAAGCCCGGCTCCTTCGTCGGCGCCACCACCGTGCCGGGACCGGACGGAGGCGCGAACGCGGTCGAGGTGCACGTGTTTCCGGAGAGCATGCGCGGCACCGGCGAGGGCTCGCGACCCTATGACCTCAAGCCCAATTCCAGCATGACCAATGCGACCGTGTCGGAGAGCGTGGTCGGCAATGACGGCCATACGCTGCTGGTCAAGTACAAGGACGGCGAGAAGAAGGTGTTCGTCGCCGACAATACGCCGGTGGTGACCTTTGTCCCCGGCGACAGATCCGATCTGAAGGCCGGCGCCAAGGTGATCGCCTTCATGAAGCAGCTGCCGGACGGCTCATTCGAAACCAACCGCGTCAGCGTCGGCCGCGACGGCCTGACGCCGCCGATGTAAATGGAGAATAACAACATGTCGAAGAGAACCTGGATATCACGCCTCGGCGTGGCCGCGTTCGCCGCCTGCATCGTCACGTCATCCGCCCTGGCGCAGCAGACGCCGACGGTCCGCATCCGCGGCACCATCGAGAGCGTCGACGGCAACACGCTCGGCATCAAGACCCGCGAAGGAACCGACGTGAAGGTGCGCATGACCGACAACGTCGCCGTCTTCGCGGTGGTGAAGACGTCGTTGTCGGAGATCAAGGACGGCTCCTATATCGGCGTCACCGGCCTGCCCGAGCCCGACGGCACCCAGAAGGCGATCGCGGTGCACATCTTCCCCGAAAACCAGCGCGGCGCGGCCGAAGGTTTTCGTCCCTGGGACGCGCGCGCCAACTCGACCATGACCAACGCCACCGTGGCGCAGACGGTGAAGGGCACCGACGGCCAGAACATCACGGTCAAGTACAAGGACGGCGAGAAGAAAGTCGTGGTGCCGCCGGACACGCCGATCGTCACCTTCGTCGCCAGCGACAAATCCGAGCTCAAGCCCGGCGCCAAGCTGATCATTTTCGGCGCGGTGAAGAAGGACGATGGTTCGCTTGAGGCCAACCGGGTGAATGTCGGCCGCGACGGGGTGACGCCGCCGATGTGAGGGCGAACGCTGAAATCTTAGGGTGGGCAAAGGCGCGAAGCGCCGTGCCCACCCTACGATTTGCGAATTGGTGGGCACGCTTCGCTTTGCCCGCCCTACGGCACTGCCGCTGCGGTTCACATCGCGATGATATGTTCGTCGATTTCGTCAATCCGGTTGACGCCGCACAGGCCCATGGTGGTGAGCAGCTCCTTCTGGATGATGTCGATCGCCTTGGCGACGCCGGCCTGGCCGCCGGCGCCAAGGCCATAGGCGTAGGCGCGGCCGATCATGCAGGACTTCGCGCCGAGCGCGAGCGCGCGCATCACGTCCTGGCCGGAGCGGATGCCGCCGTCGAACATGATCTCCATCCTGTCACCGACCGCCTCGGCGATCTCGGGCAGCACCTCGATCGATGACGGCGCGCCGTCGAGCTGACGGCCGCCATGGTTCGAGACGACGAGAGCCTGCGCGCCGGTCTTGGCGGCTTCCTCGGCGTCCTCGACGTCCAGAATGCCCTTGATGATCAGCTTGCCCGGCCAGATGCTGCGGACCCACTCGACGTCCTTCCAGTTCAACGACGTGTCGAACTGCGAGGCGGTCCATTCGGCGAGGCGATTGAGGTCCTCGGTGTTCTTCACGTGGCCGGCGATGTTGCCGAAGGTACGGCGCTTGCCCCGCAGCACGCCGGAGACCCACGCGGGCTTTGTGGCGAAATCCAGAAATTTAGACATCGTCCACTCGGGGGGGATCGTCATGCCGTTCTTGATGTCCTGGTGGCGCTGGCCGATGACCTGGAGATCGACGGTCAGCACCAGCGCGGAGCATTTCGCCGCGATCGCGCGCTGGATCAACTCCTTGATGAAGCCGCGGTCCTTCATCACGTAGAGCTGGAACCAGAACGGCTTCTCGACATTGGCCGCGATGTCCTCGATCGAGCAGATCGACATCGTCGACTGCGTGAACGGGATACCGGCCGCTTGCGCGGCACGGCAGGCATGGATCTCGCCATCGCCATGCTGCATGCCGAGCAGGCCCACCGGCGCGAGGATCAGCGGCATGGTCGAGGGCTCGCCGAGGATCGTGGTCGCGGTGTCGCGTTTGGAGACGTCGACCAGAATGCGCTGGCGGAACTTGATCGCCTGCATGTCTTCGCGGTTGGCGCGCAGCGTTTCCTCGGCGTAGGAGCCGCGGTCGCAATAATCGAAGAACGCCTTCGGCACGCGGCGCTGATGCAGTGTGCGAAGATCGTCGATACAGGTGATGTGCTTCATGAACGTTTCCCGGCCCGTCTTGTCGGAAGAGTCTTGTATGGGAAGACTCTTGCATCGGAAGATCGAGGGGTCATCTAGCATGGTTGGATGCACAGCCAAATCGTTTGCAAATCCTTTGTGGAGAGGAGGGCGCCATGACCAGGCCGCACACCGGACCGACGCCGGAGGAGATCAAGGAGAAGCATGATCTCGAGGAAGCGCTGGAGGAGGGTCTGGAAGAGACCTTTCCGGGCTCCGATCCCGTCAGTGTCACCCAGCCGGCGCCGGGCCGCGCGGACGGCCATGTGAAGCGCTCGGACTAGGTGCCGGTTCCGCCCTGTTCCAGTATCTTCAACGGAAATATAATGTTAACAAGACGTTATTGGGGCCGGGAGCCGCCCGGTTCCGTAATGATTCATCATATTTTTTGAAGCCAAGTTAGCCGTGATGGCTCTATAAGACCTCAGCAAATCAGGGATGCGGGTCCCGCTTGGGCACCCGGAGGTTGCGCTGGGGATCCCTGGTTGTTGCGTGGGGGACGATATGAGCCGCAAATATTTCGGGACGGACGGGATCCGGGGCCGCGCCAACGGACTGATCACGCCGGAGCTCGCGCTCAAGGTCGGCCAGGCCGCAGGCCTGGCGTTTCAGCGCGGTGACCACCGCCACAGGGTCGTGATCGGCAAGGACACCCGCCTGTCCGGCTACATGATCGAATACGCGATGGTCGCGGGCTTCACTTCGGTCGGCATGGACGTGCTGCTGGTCGGCCCGATGCCGACGCCGGCGGTCGCGATGCTGACCAAGTCGATGCGCGCCGATCTCGGCGTGATGATCTCCGCCTCGCATAATCTGTTCGAGGACAACGGCATCAAGCTGTTCGGGCCGCAGGGCTTCAAGCTCTCCGACGACGTCGAGAAGCAGATCGAGCAGCTGCTCGATGAGCCCATCGACAAGCGTCTCGCCCAGAGCGCCAGTCTCGGCCGCGCCCGCCGCATCGACGGCGTGCATGACCGCTACATCGAATTCGCCAAGCGCACGCTGCCGCGCGATCTGTCGCTCGACGGCTTGCGCGTCGTGGTCGATTGCGCCAATGGCGCCGCCTACAAGGTGGTGCCGGAAGCGCTGTGGGAGCTGGGTGCCGACGTGATTCCGATCGGGGTCGAGCCCGACGGCTTCAACATCAACAAGGAATGCGGCTCCACCTCGCCCGAAGCGCTGTCGAAGAAGGTGCGCGAGATGCGCGCCGACATCGGTATCGCGCTCGACGGTGACGCCGATCGCGTCATCCTGGTCGACGAGCGCGGCCACATCGTCGACGGCGACCAGCTGCTCGCGGTGATCGCGCAGAGCTGGAAGGAAGACGGTCGGCTGTCGCGATCGGGCATCGTCGCCACCGTGATGTCGAACCTCGGGCTCGAGCGATTCCTCAATGCGCAGGGGCTCGATCTCGTGCGCACGCCGGTCGGCGATCGCTACGTGCTCGAGCAGATGCTGAACGGCGGCTACAATCTCGGTGGCGAGCAGTCCGGCCACATCATCCTGTCCGACTACGCCACCACCGGGGACGGCTTCGTGGCCGCATTGCAGGTGCTTGCCGTGGTGCAGAAGCTGCGCCGGCCGGTGTCGGAAGTCTGCCACCGCTTCGATCCGCTGCCGCAGATCCTGAAGAACGTCCGTTATAAAGGCGGCAAGCCGCTCGACAATTCCGACGTCAAGTCGGCGATCTCCGACGGCGAGCAGCGGCTCAACGGCCACGGCCGCCTGCTGATCCGCTCCTCCGGCACCGAGCCGGTGATCCGCGTCATGGGCGAGGGCGAGGATCGCATCCTGGTCGAGGACGTCGTCGATACCATCGTCTCGGCGCTCGGGAACGCCGCGGCCTGAACTCGCAGCCATCCTTCGAGATGCCCGCTTTCGCGGGCTCCTCAGGATGAGGTTTTGCTTCCAGGCGAAGACGTAGACCCTCATGGTGAGGAGCCCGCCACAGGCGGGCGTCTCGAACCATGCAGGCCGCAGTTTGGCCGCGAAATCTGGCGAAGCGCATTCCAGCCATGGGTGTTTGGCGGTGGATCGGTCGCCGCGCGCATCGTAACTAGCTTGTCGCGGCAATCTGCCGCGCCCGCCGGGATGCTCCAGTGAACAAGCCTGTCGTCGTCTCAGAGGAAACACTGACGGAGCCCGTCCTCGTCAGCGACGTCGAGCCCGGCGCCAAAGGTGCCGCGGGGCCGGCCTATGTCGTGCTGGCCGGCATCAGCTTCTCGCACTTCCTCAACGACACCATGCAGTCGCTGATCGCCTCGGTGTATCCGATCCTGAAGGACACCTATGCGCTCGACTTCGCGCAGATCGGCATGATCACGCTGGCCTTCCAGTTCACGGCCTCGCTGCTCCAGCCGGTGGTCGGCCACTACACCGACAAGAAGGCGCAGCCCTATTCGCTGTCGATCGGCATGGCCTCGACCTTCTTCGGTCTGTTGCTGCTCAGCGCCGCCCACCAATATCTCGTCATCCTCGTCGCAGCCGCTCTGGTCGGCCTCGGCTCGGCGGTGTTTCACCCGGAGTCGGCGCGCATCGCGCGGCTCGCCTCCGGCGGCCGCTACGGTTTTGCGCAATCGGTGTTCCAGCTCGGCGGCAGTTTTGGCACCTCGATGGGACCGGTGCTCGCCGCGCTCATCGTCGTGCCGTTCGGGCAGGGCAGCATCGCCTGGTTCTCCTCGATCGCCTTCCTTGCGATCCTCATCCTCTGGCGCATCGGCCGCTGGTACGAACCGCAGATCAAGGCGAAGAAGACGGCGGTGGATCAAGCCCATCCCGACGCGCCGAATTCGCGTCGCGTCGTCGTTGCGCTCCTCGTGCTGGTCGCGCTGCTGTTCTCGAAGCAGCTCTACGTCTCGAGCCTGTCGAGCTACTACATCTTCTATCTGATCGACCGCTTCGGCGTGTCGACGCAAGCCGCGCAGATGTATCTCTTCATTTTCCTCGCAGCGAACGCGGTCGGCGCTTTTCTCGGTGGTCCCCTGGGCGATCGCTTCGGCCGCAAGATCGTGATCTGGATCTCGATCCTGGGGGCGCTGCCGTTCACGCTGGCGCTGCCCTATGCCGGGCTCTATGCGAGCGCGGTGCTGTCCGTGATCATCGGCCTGATCATCTCCTCGACGACGTCGTCGATCATCGTGTTCGCGCAGGAGCTGGTCCCGCACCGCTTCGGCATGATCTCCGGCGTGTTCTTCGGTGTCGCCTTCGGCATCGGCGGCCTGGGCGCCGCCGTGCTCGGCAAGCTCGCGGACCACACCTCGATCGCGTTCGTCTACCAGGTTTGCGCCTATCTGCCGGCGATCGGCCTGCTTGCGGTGTTCCTGCCCAAGCTGCCGCGGCACGCGCGTTAACATATCCTGACTTGCTGCAACGCGGCTTCATACATCGTTAGGAAATGCGGCGACGGCGTCGCATTTGGCGCTGCATTTTTGCAACGCTCGCGCCGCCCGCGCGTCCGAGTTGAGAAAAAATCAACCTTAAAAATTAGGGTTAAGTGGCGCTTAAACATTTGCTGGCATCGTCCGGGCCGTGAGTTTCCAGAACGTGAGGCGCCGTATTGCCTCACCGGCCAAAAGGACGAAGCCAATGCGTAGCGTTAAGTCTCTCCTTGCCGCGGGTGCGGCAACCCTGATCTCCTCGATGGCGTTCGCCGCCGACATGCCGATCGCGGCGCCCCCTCCGATGTACGCGCCCCCGGCTCCGCCCGCCGACTTCGGTGGCTGGTACCTGCGCGGCGACGTCGGCTTCAGCAATCAGAAGACGAGCGATCTCCACTACGGTCGCGAGTCCGCCTATTCGCAGCTCACCTCGTTCAATCAGCAGTCGTCGTTCGACACCGCCGGCATCTTTGGCCTCGGCGCGGGTTACCGGTTCAACAATTGGTTCCGCGCGGACGTGACCGGGCAGTATCGCGGCAATTCGAATTTCAAGGGAACGGATCGTTTCACCGGAACCGCGGGCGGCGTGCCCTACAGCGGGATCGATAATTACAGCGCATCCAAGTCCGAATGGCTGGTCTTGGCGAACGCGTATGTCGACCTGGGCACCTGGTGGTGCATCACGCCGTTCATCGGTGCCGGCGTTGGCGGCGCACGCGTCTCCATCTCGAACTTTACCGATACCGGCATCAACGATCTTGCGTTCTCGACGGCGAGCTTCTCGAGCGCACCAGCCGGTTCGAAGTGGAACCTGGCGTGGGCTGCCCATGCGGGTCTCGCGTACAAGGTCAATCCCAACCTCGTTCTCGAACTGGCCTACAGCTATGTCGATATGGGTGAGGGGCAAACCGGTGTCTTGTCGACCTACACCGGGGCAACCACCGGCAACGTTTTCAAGTTCAAGGACATTACCTCGCACGACCTGAAGCTCGGTGTGCGCTGGAATCTCGACAGCCCGCCGGCCTACATGCCGCCGCTCGTCACCAAGGGCTGATCGTCAGCCTCATCGCTTAATCTCTCTTAACGGCGCGGGATCATCCCGCGCCGTTTTGCTTTGCGTATTTTTCATGGCGGGCGGCGACGAAAGCCTCCGGCGCAACCATTGGTTAAGGTTAACGGGCCATGATCACGAGCGAAAGTTCGAGTTCGATGGAGCGTTCGATGCGTAGGCTTTTGTTGGCGGTGGCGATGTTGGGGACGGTCTCTGCGGCGCACGCGGCCGATCTCTCCGATCTTCCCATCCTCCGAGGCAGCTTCACCGACGGGCTGTCAAAGACGTCCCACAACTGGGACGGTTTTTATGTTGGCGGCCAGTTCGGGTTTGCCACGACCGATGTTGATTTCAGTCATGCTCCGAAGACGATGACCGACTTCATGCTTCGCAACAGCATCCTTGAGGCGCCAGTCGGCGGCTGGTCGCTGCTGCCGAGTAACCACGTGCAGTCGACCGGGTTTGGCGCCTATGTCGGCCGCAATTGGCAGCTCTACGATGCAGTGTTCGGCGTCGAGGCCAATTACAGCTACATGAAGAATATATCGAGCTCGGCAAGTGATTCCATGACACGCATTCTCGACGGTGAGACGGCGCCAACGGGCCATACCTATACCTACGTCACTTCACTCGGTGGTGGTGCTGCGCTAAAGCTGAAGGATTACGCCACCTTCCGCGGTCGGGTCGGTTGGGACGGCGGCGACTTCATGCCCTATGCCTTCGCCGGTCTGGCGATTGGGCGCGCTGAAGTTTCGCGATTCGCGACGGTGTCCTACATCAAGCATGACGACTATGACGAGTCGATTGTCCTGGGCGGTGTTACGGCGACGATCCATCGACAGGACACGATTGACACGGGTACGTTTAACAAGACTGAGCTGCGCACCAACAGCTTCATGTACGGATGGACGGCCGGTATCGGTGTCGAGTACGCGATCTGCAACAACATCCTGGTTCGCGGCGAATGGGAGCATGTCGGCTTCTCGGACGTGAAGGACATCACTGTCGGCCTGAATAACTTCCGCGTCGGCATTGGCTACCAGTTCTGAGTCGCCCGCTTCCTGTTGACAGATTCCTTCCGTCCTGATGCTCTGTCGCCGAATGCGCGGGGGCACCGATGCGGATCTACGGCGATAGCAATTCCGGCAATTGTCTGAAGGTGAAGTGGGTCTGCGACAAGCTCGCGGTGCTCTACGAGTGGATCGAGATCGACACCCGCAAGGGCGAGACCCGTACGCCGCAATTCCTCCAGATGAACGGTGCCGGCCAGGTGCCCACCGTCGCTTTCGACGACGGTCGCACGCTGGCGCAGTCCAATGCCATCATCCGCTATCTCGCGCGCGACAGTGCGCTCATTCCGGGCGACGCCTTCACTGCCGCCAAGATGGACGAATGGCTGTTCTGGGAACAATACAGCCACGAGCCCTATATCGCGGTGTGCCGCTTCCAGCTCGTCTATCTCGGCAAGGACGCCTCCGAGCTCGATCCTGAAAAGGTCAAGCGCGGCTACGCGGCGCTCGATCGCATGGAGCAGCATCTGGCGGCAAACCGCTTCTTCGCCGGTGATGACGTTTCGCTTGCCGACGTCTCGCTGCTTGCCTATACGCGCGTCGCGCATGAAGGCGGCTTCGATCTCGGTCGCTATGCCGCCATCCGCCGCTGGATCGGCGAAGCCGAGACCTTTCTCGGGCTACCCAAGGTGCGTTAGGCGCGCTTGAGGCAGGAGTAACTTTATGAACGCCGAATCTGTCTCCATTCGTCCCGCGCGCCGCGAAGATGTTGCTGCGATCGTGACGATGCTCGCCGACGATCATCTCGGGAGCGCACGCGAGCGCGTGGAAGACCCGTTGCATGCGTCCTATTACGAGGCATTCGCGCGGGTCGAGCGCGATCAAAATATCCAGCTTGTGGTTGTCGAGAGTGAGGGCAGGGTGGTCGGCTGCCTGCAGCTCGCGATCCTGCCGGGTCTCAGCTCGCAAGGCGGCTTGCGCGGTCTGCTCGAAGACGTCCGCGTCGCTTCCGATTGCCGCAGCCGCGGCATCGGCGAGCAATTGGTGCAATGGGCGGTGACGGAAGCGAAAGCGCGCGGTTGCAATCTCGTCGAACTGCTGACGCATCAGACGCGAACAGATGCGCAGCGCTTCTACAAGCGGCTTGGGTTCACGGCGAGTCACGTCGGCATGACTGTCCGCTTTTGACGCAGCACGCTATGAGCCTTGCGCGATCAGCGAAATCGGATCGCGCGTACGTTCATATTAAGAGCTGATAAACCACCGTCACGGCGTTCACGTTGGTGAAGGAACGAACGGTGCTACGGGACGTCGAAACCGGGCTCGATCGGTTCGGGGATTTCGATGACAAGCTATTCGATGATCAAGGTCGGCAACGACTACGTCGTGCAGGCCAATGACAAATGCATTTTGAAAGTCGGCAGCCGCCGCCGCGCCGCGCAATTGATCAGCGATGCCACGGGCTTGCTGAACGCGCTGGCGGTGGTCGATTCCCCCAAGATCGCACCGGAGGCGCCATCACCCGCGCGTGAGGCGCCGGAACTTCCTTGACTGGTCTTCCCGATTCCCGTATCAGCCGCGGCGGGACACCTCCCCCCAACGGGAGGCTTACTATCTGGAAGGGTAGACGATGACTGTAGCGAAGCCCGCTTCGCGGCCGAACGTGCCGCATTTTTCCTCCGGCCCCTGCGCCAAGCGCCCCGGATGGAATGCCCAAAATCTCAAGGACGCAGCGCTCGGCCGTTCGCATCGCGCGAAGGTCGGCAAGACCAAGCTCAAGCTCGCGATCGATTTGACGCGCGAAGTGCTCGAAGTGCCCGCTGATTATCGCATCGGCATCGTGCCGGCCTCCGATACCGGCGCGGTCGAGATGGCGCTGTGGTCGATGCTGGGTGCGCGGCCCGTCACCACGCTCGCCTGGGAATCCTTTGGCGAGGGCTGGGTCAGCGACATCGTCAAGGAATTGAAGCTCAAGGACGTCACCAACCTCAACGCGGCTTACGGTGAGATCCCCGACCTCTCCAAGGTCGATCCGAAGTCCGACGTCGTCTTCACCTGGAACGGCACCACCTCGGGCGTGCGCGTGCCGAACGCCGACTGGATCAGCGCGACCCGCGAAGGCCTGACCATCTGCGACGCCACCTCGGCCGCGTTCGCGCAACCCCTCGACTGGGCCAAGCTCGACGTCGTCACCTTCTCCTGGCAGAAGGCGCTCGGCGGCGAAGCCGCGCATGGCATGCTGATCCTGTCGCCCCGCGCGGTGGAGCGGCTCGAAACCTACAAGCCGGCCTGGCCGCTGCCGAAGATTTTCCGCATGACCAAGGGCGGCAAGATCAACGAAGGCATTTTCGTCGGCGAGACCATCAACACGCCGTCGATGCTCTGCGTCGAGGATTATCTCGACGCACTGAACTGGGCCAAGTCGATCGGCGGCCTGAAGGCGTTGATCGCGCGCGCCGACGCCAACACCAAGGTGCTCGCCGACTGGAAGGCTAAGACGCCTTGGATCGACTTCCTCGCCAAGGACGCCGCAATCCGCTCCAACACTTCGGTGTGCCTGAAGTTCACCGATCCCGCGATCACCTCACTCTCCGAGGACGTGCAGGCCGAGTTCAGCAAGAAGCTGGTGGCGCTGGTCGAGAAAGAGGGCGCGGGCTACGACTTCGCCTACTATCGCGATGCGCCCGCCGGCCTGCGTATCTGGTGCGGCGCCACCGTCGAGGCCAGTGATGTCGCGCTGCTGACCCAGTGGATCGACTGGGCCTTCGCCGAGACCAAGGCCACGCTCGCCAAGGCGGCGTAGTTTTTTACCTCTCCCCGTTCTTACGGGGAGAGGTCGGGTCGCCCCCGGCGATGCGAAGCATCGTCCGGTGCGATCCGGGTGAGGGGCCTCTCTCGGCTTGCTCCTCGCTTGTGGCTGCCCCTCACCCCGACCCTCTCCCCGTAAGAACCGGGAGAGGGAGAAGTGCTCCGAGACATTCACCCAATCCGGTCTAAGGCCCTTCCCTTAGGAAGGCAGAGGACACATTCCCATGACCAAACCCAAAGTTCTCATTTCCGACGCGCTCTCTCCCGCCGCCGTACAGATCTTCAAGGACCGCGGTGTCGAGGTCGACTTCCAGCCCAACCTCGGCAAGGACAAGGACAAGCTCGCCGAGATCATCGGCAATTACGACGGCCTCGCGATCCGCTCGGCGACCAAGGCGACCGCGAAGATCCTCGAGAAGGCGACCAATCTCAAGGTGATCGGCCGCGCCGGCATCGGCGTCGACAACGTCGAGATTCCCGCCGCCACGGCCAAGGGCATCATCGTGATGAACACGCCGTTCGGCAATTCGATCACGACCGCCGAGCACGCCATCACCCTGATGCTGGCGCTGGCGCGCGAGATTCCGCAGGCGGACGCTTCGACCCAGGCCGGCAAGTGGGAGAAGAACCGCTTCATGGGCGTCGAGATCACCGGCAAGGTGCTCGGCGTCGTCGGCTGCGGCAACATCGGCTCGATCGTCGCCGACCGTGCGCTCGGCCTGCGCATGAAGGTGATCGCGTTCGATCCGTTCCTGTCGCCGGAGCGCGCCAGGGACATCGGTGTCGAGAAGGTCGAGCTCGACGACCTGCTCAAGCGCGCCGACTTCATCACCCTGCATACGCCGCTCACCGAGAAGACCAGGAACATCATCGACGCAGCCGCGATCGCCAAGATGAAGAAGGGCGTGCGCCTGATCAACTGCGCCCGCGGCGGTCTCGTCGACGAGCAGGCCGTGGTCAACGCTTTGAATTCCAAGCACATCGCCGGCGCCGCTTTCGACGTCTTTGTCGAGGAGCCCGCCACCGCGAATGTGCTGTTCGGTCATCCCAACGTGATCTGCACGCCGCATCTCGGCGCGTCCACCACCGAGGCGCAGGAGAACGTCGCGCTCCAGGTTGCCGAGCAGATGTCGGATTACCTGCTCACCGGTGCGATCTCGAATGCCGTCAACTTCCCCTCCATCACGGCGGAAGAGGCGCCGAAGCTGAAGCCGTTCATCGCGCTCGCTGAAAAGCTCGGTTCGTTCGCGGGACAGCTCACCGAGAGCGGCATCCTTAAGGTCGAGATCACCTATGAGGGCCACGTCGCCGAGATGAAGATCAAGGCGATCACCTCCGCCGTGCTATCCGGCCTGCTGCGGCCGATGCTGGGCGAGGTCAACGTCGTCTCCGCGCCCGTCGTCGCCAAGGAGCGCGGCATGGTGGTCGACGAGATCGTCCGCGCCGCCCAGAGCGACTATGAAAGCTTGATCACCGTCACCGTCACCACCGAGCGGCAGGGGCGGTCGGTCTCGGGCACGGTCTATGCCGACGGCAAGCCGCGCCTGGTCGACATCAAGGGCATCCGCGTCGACGCTGAATTTGGCAAGTCGATGATCTACGTGACCAACGAGGACAAGCCGGGTTTCATAGGCAAGTTCGCGAGCCTGCTCGGCGATGCCAAGATCAACATCGCGACCTTCCATCTTGGCCGCGTTGCGCCGGGCTCCGATGCCATCGCGCTGATCGAGGTCGACGGCGCGGTGCCGGCCGATCTGCTTGCCAAGGTGCAGGCCCTGCCGCAGGTCAAGCAGGTCAAGGCGCTGACGTTCTGATCCGCCGACATATTCCGACCCGCGGAACAACGCCGCCCTCTCGCGAGGGCGGCGTTTTTATTTCTCCCGCGACCGCCGGACATTGTGTACCAATGGCGCCGAGAAACCTCGACCGATGCTCCGGTCAAAATCGTTCGAAAGGGAGAAAACAATGCGTGAAGCCGTCATCGTTTCCTATGCACGCACGGGCCTCGCGAAATCCGGCCGCGGCGGGTTCAACATCACCCCGCCGATGTCGCTCGCGGCCCACGCCATTCACCACGCAGTCGACCGAGCCGGCGTCGAGAAGGACTATGTCGAGGATTGCTATCTCGGCAATTGCGCTCATGGCGCGCCGAACATCGGCCGCCAGGCCGCGCTGCTGGCGGGAATGCCGAAATCGACCGGGGGCGTCTCGGTGAACCGGTTCTGCTCGTCCGGTCTCCAGACCATCGCGATGGCCGCCAACTCGATCCGCTCGGACGGTTCCGACTGCATCGTCGCAGGCGGCGTCGAGAGCATCTCGATGCCGGGCGGCGGCACGCCGAAGGAGACGATCGATCCCGAACTGCTCAAGACGGCACCGGCGATCTTCATGGCGATGATTGACACCGCCGATATCGTCGCCGAGCGCTACAATCTCAGCCGTGAATATCAGGACGAGTATTCGCTGGAGTCGCAGCGCCGCATGGCCGCCGCGCAGCAGGCCGGCAAGTTCAAGGACGAGATCGTCCCGATGAAGACTAAGATGAAGGTGGTCGACAAGGCGACCAAGGCCGAGTCGATCGTCGATTACGTCGTCGACCGCGACGAGTGCAACCGGCCCGAGACCACGCTGGAAGGTCTCGCCAAGCTCGAGCCCGTCAGGGGCCCCGGCAAGTTCGTCACGGCCGGCAACGCCAGCCAGCTGTCGGACGGCGCCGCGGCCGTGGTGCTGATGGAAGCCAAGGACGCGGAGAAGCGCGGCCTCAATCCCATGGGCCGCTTCGTCGCCTGGGCGGCCGCGGGTTGCGAGCCGGACGAGATGGGCATCGGCCCGATCTTTGCCGTGCCGAAGCTGTTGAAGCGTCATGGCCTGAAGATCGACGACATCGATCTCTGGGAGCTCAATGAAGCCTTCGCCAGCCAGTGTCTCTATTCGCGCGACAAGCTCGGCATCGATCCCGCCAAGTACAATGTCAACGGCGGATCGATCGCGATCGGCCATCCGTTCGGCATGACCGGCGCGCGGCTCACCGGCCACATCCTCCAGGAGGGCAAGCGCCGCAAGGCGAAGTGGGGCGTGGTGACGATGTGCATCGGCGGCGGCCAGGGCGGCGCGGGACTGTTCGAAATCTACAGCTGAGATCGAGCCTCATGAATGCGGAAGGCACGGCGTCGCAAGCGCCGTGCCTTGTTGTTTGAGCACCAGGTCAGGCGTGTACTCTTTGGGTCATCGGTTTTGTGGGATGAAGCGGCTGAAGGATGGTAGTCTAAGACAAAGCTTGATGATGAGGGGAAGCGCGAGGACCGGGATGACGCACGCAGCGACATAACCTTCCGCCAGCGACGGCAGACCGAAGCTCGCCGCTGCCCACACGAGCGTGACGTTGCGGTTTCCGCTCACGAGACCGATGGTACCGGCGGTTTGCCACCCAGCCTCGCGAACGTCAGGGCAGCGAGGACGCACAGACCGAAATTGAACACGATCGCCGCGGCGAGCATCACGTCGAAACGCAGGGCGTTGCTGGTCCATTGCGCCCGTATGCCTTGCGAGGTGGCAAGCCCCACGATCATGAGCCCGACAACGGCGATCCCGGTGGCGGCGCTTTGATCGGGCATAACGGGAATCACATGACGACGAAACCTCATGGCTAAGAAGGCCACCAGGCCTGCAGCGCCGATAATGCTGAAGAGCCGGATTGCCAGCCCGCCCATGTCGAATGCAATTCCAAGCCCGAGCACCGTGGCAAAACTCGGAATCGAGATCGGCGTGAGCAAGGTCAGTGCGATGGAAACGAGCAGTGCAAGACGTGGTCGCAAACCGAGCATTCCGGCGATCGCAGCGGCGCTTCCGACCGGCGGCGCCAGCAGTGAAAGCAGAACGCCGGCCCGCAGCGCAGGATCAAGCGGAGCAAAGGACAGCAGAATCGCAGCAGCGAATGGCAGCACCAGGCCAACCCAGGCAAGTACCACGCCCATCAGGAGCGGACGAATGCTGGCTTCAGAGGGGGCAAGACCCGCCGTAAGAAACGAGCCCAGCGTCAGAAGAAATGCCGAAAAAGGCAAAAGATCGTAGCCGAGATGAGCGAAGGGAGTGATCATCAGCCCTGCGCAAAGCGAGATCACCAGGAGCATAGGTCCTTGTCCGCCAAGCGTGGACAATATCCGGCCAACGTACATCTCAGCTCCTCAGGACTTGCGCATCGACGACGATGCGTCTTCAGATTTCAGTCATGTCGGCCACCATTGCGAACGTCAGAAGAATCCGGCGCTCAAATCCAGGCCGTAGGTTCGTGAGAGCACGAACACAAAGGCGCACGCTGCGCATAACAGGAGGGCGTGCTTCGCCAATTCGGCACCGATGACCGAGAGGACCGTGCGGGAAATCGTGCGTATGATTGCTGGCAATGTTGCCTCCTGGTTTTCAAATCCCATGAACCGGCTGCATGTGGCGGCCGTCAGTCGGTGTGCGAAGCGAGGATCAGGGGCGGATCACCTCGCTCGGTCGACGCGCGCTGAATGAGGATCGCGCCGATCACGTGAACGAGGCCGAATCCCAGCAGAACGAGAATCATCAGGCGCGTCTCGCCGCCTGTTCGCTTTCTGTCGTGCGATGCCGGAGATCTGGCCCGAATTGGAGACGCAGCACGGTTGTGATTGTTCACGATTGTCCTCATATGCTTTGCTGTCGCTCGTCCCGATCGCCTACGGCGCCGGCGGGTTCGAAATGTAGTGGGTAACGAAATCGTCGGAGGCCAGGTTGGCTTGGCGCTCTCGGGGCGCCTTGCTCATTGCCGCGAAGGCAATCACCAGCGCCAGGAGCGAGCCATAGAAGGCGACCACTCCAAGTCTCCACATCGCAACCAATCGCTGTTCTTGATCGGACGCGAGAAACCTCTGCGATTGTCTTCCCTGCTGTGCGATGTCGGTCAATGCGACCTCCTGTTTGATGACTGTTGTGATGCCGGCGTGCGATCAGTCGCCTCCGAAAAGGAGCGGTGCGACGGGCGGCGCCGACTGCGAAGCGGCCCTGAGTGTCGGGTGTGCAAAGGTCGTCAACGCTGCGTCGAATCCGGCGAGAACCACGAACAAGCCAACGACGATCATGATGAGGTGATGCGCGCGCACGCTGACTTCCGGATGAAATTGCTCCGCGTCGATCAACCAACCGGCATCTCGTCGCGATGCGATCTGAACCCACTGTCGTCGTCGCCGGCGTCACTCGGCCGTCACTGCAGCGTTAATATTGTTCGCTAAGGCGGCAATTCGTGTAGGATGTATATCCGTGAGCGCATCTGCTTATTTTTGAGGCGGAATGACCGAAACTGCACCCGCGCCCAGCCCAAGTTTTACTCTCGCACTTCTTGGACGTTTTGAACTGATCGGGCCGGACGGTGCCGTCAGCTTACCGAACAAGAAGCTCGCGGGATTGCTGGCCTATCTGGCCTGCACGGCACCTCAGCCTCAGCACCGCGAAAAACTCTCGACCTTGCTGTGGGGATCGCACTTCGAAGCGCAGGCGAAGCAAAACCTGCGACAGGCCCTGTTCAAGCTGCGTCAAGTTCTTGGTCAGAGTGCTCTCAGGAGTGACGGCGAATTCATTTCGTTGAATGCCGTTGTGATCACCTGCGATGTGCCGCAATTCGAGCGGCTTGTCAGAAAGGGCAGCCGTGACGCGCTGACCGCGGCGGCAGATCTCTATCGCGGGCGCCTCGTCGATGACATCGCGGTCAACGCTGAGGGCTGGAGCGAGTGGGTGGCCGGCGAACGCGAGCGGTTATCGGAGCTGGCTGTCGGCGCGATGGTAGCGCTCGGCGACCAGGAACTGTCCGACGGACGTGCCGGCGATGCCCTGCTCGCCGGCCAGCGCGCCAATGCACTCAACAGCATGCGTGAGGATGCGCACCGCCTGATCATGCGCGCGTTGTCCGCGGCCGGCCGCAACGCCGAGGCGCTCAAATATTATCAGGCCGTCGTTGCCTTTCTGAAGCAAGAGCTCGGCACCGCGCCCGATGCCACAACCAGCGCGCTGGCTGCGGAATTGCGCAAGGTCCAGGAGCAGAAGATCGTTCTGCCGGCAGCGGACCCGACGGCAGACCTTTCGCACCAGGCGGAGCACGTGTTCGGCAACGACAGGCCCTCCGTGGCGGTGCTTCCGTTCCGCAACATGGGTGATGAAACCGAACAGGACTACTTCGCCGATGGCGTCACTGCAGACATCATCACCGCTCTATCGCGCTTTCGCGAGCTGGTGGTGATCGCGGCCGGATCGAGCTTTGCCCTTCGGGACAAGGGAATGACCAGCCGGCAGATTGCGCAGCAACTCGGTGCGCAATACGTCCTGAGCGGTCATATTCGCAAGGCGGGCAACCGCATTCGCGTCTCGGCCGAGCTCACTCATACCGGAAGCGAGGCCCAGGTCTGGTCCAATCGCTACGATCGCCCCCTGGTCGACATCTTCGACCTGCAGGACGACGTCAGCAGCAGTGTTGCCGCAGTCGTCGATCCCGCCGTTCGTAGCGCCGAGATCGAACGCGCACGCCGCAAGCCGCCAACTGATCTTTCGGCCTATGATCTGTATTTGCGCGGCCTTCACCATTTATGGGGCGGCACCCGCGAAGGTATCGTCAAGGCCATCGATCTGCTTCGGCGGTCTCTGAGCCTCGATCAGGAGCGAACGGCGACGCTGGCGGCGCTGGCTTGGGGACTCGTGATGGCTCCGCCGCTCGGCGCCAACATGTCTGCGGATGCCGCGTCCGAGGCGGTCGGTCTGGCGCGCCGCGCCGTCGAGCAGGATAGTGGGGACGCTTTCGCCCACGCTGTCTATGGCTTCACGCTGTTTGGGCCCGCCGGCGACAACGATCAGGGGCGCATTCACGCCAGCGAAGCCGCAAGGCTCAATCCGAGTTCGGCTTTCGCATGGGGTGTACTCGGAATGATCGACAGCATGGGAGGCGATTATGCCAACGCACTCGCATGCCTGCATCGGTCTCTCGTCCTCAGCCCCGAGGACAGCATGCTCCATATGTGGATGACGGGATTGACCGCGTCCTACTTTGCCCTCGGGCAGTACGAGGAGGGCGTTGCCTGGGCGCGCAAGTCGGTTCGGCACAATCCGAGCAACGGCACCGGACATCGCATGCTCGCGGCCAACCTGGTCGGGGTCGGCCGGCTGGAGGAAGCCCGCGAGGTCACCCGGGTTCGCGATGCGGCACAAAAAACGACGATCCGCGATCTGCGCGCCATGCGCTTTTTCAAGCAGCACGAGGCGCTTGAACGCTACCTTTCGGCCCAGCAGATCGCCGGCGTGGCCGACTGAGCCTCAAGCGCCGAGTGCAACGAGCAGCGTGCGCACGGTCATGAAGACCAGGATGACCGAGCCGACGGTCCACAGCATTGCGCGAATGTCGTGAATTTGCCCGGTGAGATAGGCGAGAAAATGCAGCAGGCGTGAGGCAACGTAGCCGTAGAGCAGGCATTGCGCGAGAAGCAGCGACGGCTTTGTGAGAACACAAAGAAAGCCCGCGACCAGGAAATACGGCAGGCTCTCGAGATCGTTCATCTGGATCCGGCGGATCCGCTCCACATCTTCGTTGGGAAGAAGCTGCGCCGGATCGGGTGCGGGATTCAGTGGCGTCTTCTTGATGTCCTCCGGCGAACGGTAGCCGCCCTGGGCCCTCACCATCCGGACCACGGTGAGCCACGACATCGCCACGGCCTTGAGGATGATCAAGCTGGCGGCAACGACATAGGTGGCGAAGAGGGGATCGTGAAGATTGATTCCGTCCAATTTGGTACCCCGCTCCGGCAGGGCCATACTACATGTCCGAGCGGGTTGCGCCACCACGTAAAGGCAGCCGCCAGTCCAGTCCCAGCCTGATCTCGCCTTATGCCTTCGCCAGCGCCGATCGGCCATCCGTTCGGCATGACCGGCGCGCGGCTCACCAGCCACATCCTCCAGGAGGGCAAGCGCCGCAAGGCGAAGTGGGGCGTCGTGACGATGTGCATCGGCGGCGGCCAGGGCGGCGCGGGACTGTTCGAAATCTACAGCTGAGATCGAGCCTCATGAATGCGGAAGGCACGGCGTCGCAAGCGCCGTGCCTTTTGCTTTCTGGCGTGTGCTTGGGGATACGCCCGCGGCAACTCAACCGTTCTTCTCGGGCGCGACAGGTCGGAACACCCACTCGCGCCAGACCACCAGCAACGCCGACATGATCACCGGGCCGAGAAACAAGCCCAGAAGGCCGAAGGCAGCCAAGCCTCCGAAGATCCCGACGAACGCGAACAGAAACGGCAGCCGCGCGGAGTCGCCGACCAGGGTCGGCCAGACGAAATGATCGCCGGCCAACATGACGATCGCGCCCCAGAAGAAGACGCCCGCGGCTGCGAAGCCGCTGCCTCCGCCAGAGACCAGCACCACCGCCGCAGCGGTGAAAGCGAGCCAGGCGCCGAACGGAAGCATGGCGAAGGCCGTGGTCAATATCGTGAATACGATGGCATGCGGCACGCCCGCGACGAAATAGGCCACGCCGATCAATAATCCCTCGCCTGCGGCGACCAGCACCGTACCGTTCACGGTGCCGCGGATCGCATCGACCATTTGCTCGGCGAGACCCTCTCCCGCCTCACCGAAAAGCCGATCGCAGGTTTCCAGCACGCGGTCCGAGATCGACCGGCCGTTGCGCAGCAAGACGAACAAGGCGATCAGCGAAAAGAACAGAAGAAACAGGCGATGAAGCAGCTGTCCGCCGAACGTTCGAAACAGTTCCGATGCGTTGTCTGCGTTGACGCTTTTCAGCCATGCGGTCGCGGCTTTGGGATCGGAAAGATTGCTGCGCCACCACTGCTCGATGCTCTCTGCGGCGATCGGAAGGCGGGCGAGCCAATCAGGCACTTCGATCCCGCTCTCTCCGGCCTGTTTCATCCAGCCCACGAGCAGATCGCCTTGCTGCGCGATCTGATAGACGGCAAGCGACATCGGCGTAAACAGGATGAGGGCGACGACGAGCGTGAAGACCAGCGGGGCCAGGCTGGAGCGGCCGGAGGTCACGCGTGCCGCAAACTTGGTGTAGAGCGGCCACAGGCTGGTTGCGAGTATCGCGGCCCAGATCACCGCGGGCAGAAAGCCCGCCGCCGTCCACAACGCGAGTGCGACCAGCGCAAGGGCAAGCACGACTCGGGCGTTCATGCGCGCGCCTGCGCCGGTAGGCAGCGGCTTTCGCTCAGTCGTGGTCGGGCCTCTGTCGCTCCGCACCGCCTCGCTCCGCTTGGGCGGACGCTGCTTCGATGCCACGGATTTCGCTCGGTCGGTCATTTGAAGTCGCTGGAGTGCGGAGCTGCAGTGTCGAACTGATCAGCAGGAGAAACGCTGGGTCCAGGCTTCAAGCCGCAAAGAGGGGCTTCGGTTCCGCTCGGGAAGAAGTCGCAATGAGCTGGCGCCCTTCGCGGGGCGCGGCTCGGCCGAAGCCGCCCGTGCACCGCGGGCAGGAAATCGCGTTCGCCGCTTACGCCTGCGCCAGTGCCGGTGCGAACACCACCTCGATCAGCGAGCCGGAGTTCGCCGCGCTCTTGATGTTGAAGCGGGCGCGGTTGGCTTCGACCAGGGCCTTGGTCAGCGACAAGCTCAGCGCCGAACTGTCTTCGGCGTCGCCGGGCGGCGGCGTGCGGAACGGCTCCATCGCGGCGGCGACTTCGCGCTCGCTGAGGCCGTGACCGGTGTCGCGGATGCGAAGTGCGACCTCGCCGCGGTCGGTGAGCGCGGTCGAGACGATGACCTGGCCGCCGGCGCTGGCGAGCCGGATCGAGTTCGAGATCAGGTTCATGGTGATCTGCCGCATCGCGCGCGCATCCGCGCTCACCTGCGGCAGGGCATGGCCGAGCGAGGTGCGGATGATGATGCGCTCGCGATTGGCCTGCGGCTGCATCACGACCACGCAGGCCTCGACCAGATCATTGAGGTTGAGGTTGGCGAAGTTGAGGTCGAGCTTGCCGGTCTCGATCCGCGACAGCTCGAGCAGGTCGTCGATGATGGCGATGACGCGCTCGCCGGAGGCGCGGATGTCCTTCATGTACTCGCCGTAGCGCTCGTTGCCGAGCGTGCCGAAGCGTTCCGAGATCATCACCTCCGAGAAGCCGATGATGGCGTTGAGCGGCGTGCGGATCTCGTGGCTGATCCGCGCCAGCATGTCGGCCTTGGCATTGGCCGCGCCGTCGACCAGACGTCGCGCCTGCGTCAGCTCGCTCTCGCCCTGCTTGCTGTGCGAGAGATCGCGGAACACGGCGAAGAAGTTCGGGCCGTCGGGCCGGGTGCGGCCCATGATCATCGCGAGCGGAATGACGCCGCCCTTCTTCTCGCGCCCCAGCACCTCGCGGCCGTGGTCGAGCAGGCTCGCGATGTCCTGGCTCTTGAGGTTTTCCAGATAGTCGATCACGACATGCTGGCTCTCCGGCGCGAACAGCGTCACCAGATTCTGCTGCATCAGCGTCTCGCCGTCATAGCCGAACAGCGCCTCGGCGCTGCGGTTGCAGGCGTGGATGTTGCCTTCGGCATCGAACATCACGATGCCCTCGGCCGTGGTGTCGAGGATCGCGGCGAGATCTTCGGCGGCCGCCTCGCCGGCGTCGGGCTCCGGCGCGGTGGGGAAGGTCTCGGGGACAATGGTCTCCGGGACAACGGCCTCGGCGACCATGGTCTCCGCGATGACGGGCGCAGCCTGCGGCAGCGCGCAGATCAGCGCATGCGCGCTCTCGCCGTCCCAGTCGATCGCGTGCAGATGCGCTTCGGTGGTCGGCAGCGGCGCTTCGCCATTGGCGAGCGTCGCGCTGATCGTGACAGGCGTGCCTGCCTGCGACGTGCTGCTGGCCGCGGACACGCCAGGCTCGACATAGAGCGCGTCCAGCCCGCCGGCATTCTCCAGTGCGCTCAGGCTGGCATAGCCCATGCGCGCGAGGAACGCGGGGTTGGCGTAGAGCAGGCGGTCGAGTCGGTAGATCAGGATGCCGCTCGGCAGCAGGTCGAGCAGCGCGCGGTCGCGCCTGCTGTGGCCGTGCGCGGGCGGCGCGGGCGCGGTCAGCCATTCGGCGGGCGCGTGCGGCGTCTCAGGCTCCGGCGTGGGCGTCGGCGCTTCAGGCGTGATCTCGGCATCCGGCGGCTCGGACGATGCCGCGATGGTTTCCTTGTCGCGTTCGAGGCGCTCGGACAATTGGCGGGCGAGCTCGTTGAACGCGCTGTTCTCGACCGGCGTCAGCGTCGGCGATCGCGTGTCGCCGGGCGCTCGGAACGGCAGGACATTGGGAGGCGTTTCCACTGGCGTTTCCGGATCGGTTGGATGTGAATTCGCGTCGGTTGTGGGGTCGGTCAGTTCGGCTTCAGGCTCGGGCTCAGGCGCGGGCGGCTCGATCGGCGGAGGCGGCGGCTCGGGCTCTGGCTCGGGTTCGACCACATTGGCGGACAGGCTTTGCGGCGCCGCCGGTTCGGCCAAAAGCTCAAAGCGCCTGAGCGCATCGAGCCGGTTGAGGCCGTCGAGATCGCGGCAGACGCCAAAACCCCTGAAGCCCGCGAAATTGCGGTCGCCGTCATAAACCGGAAGCCCGGCAAGCTCGACCGGCAGATGCTCGCCGCCATCGGCGGGCCAGTTCACGGTGATCCCGGCCCAGGTATCCTTGCTCGCAAGCGCCTGCGCCACGCGGCTCTCAGGATCGAGCGCGAAGGCGTCGGCGATCTCGCGCCAGGGGCGGTCGAAGCCGGCGGCCGTGCGCGGGCCGATCAGGTGGATGAATTCGTCAGACAGAAGCACAAAGCGGCCCTCTGCATCCGCCTTCCAGAGGAAGCGCAGCGGATGCTGACGCGGTGCGGGCGGCTCTTCGTGGCCCGACGGCGGCTCGACCATGCCGGTCACGGTCGGCGCTGCCTGCGGCGACACCATGGCTTCGGCCGAGTTTTCAACCGGAGTTTCTGGCGCGGCTTCGCCCGCTTGCTCGACGGCTTGCTGGATCGAGACGATCTCGGTCGCCGGCTCGCTTGCGGGCGGTTCGTGCGCGATCGTTGCTTGCGGCGCGTCGACCGGCTCGGCAAAGGCGTCGAACAGCGCGATCTCTGATGGCGCCTCGTGCGACGGCGCGGCTTGCACATCCTGCGGCACGGCGGCTGGAGCAGCGGCCGGCGCAGCCTCATGCTGAGCGATGTCTTCTCGGGCGATCTCTTCGCGCGCGACCTCTTCAGTGGCCTCGGGCTCGACCTCATCAGTCGCAGCCGCCGCCTGCTGCACGGCAGGCTCGATCAGCGCGACCAGGCCGACATCGGCTCCGCTGCCGACACGCTGCAGCACCATCTGCCCGATGCCGATCGGCGTCTCGGCGCGGCCCTGGCGAAGCGCGTCGCTGCGCGCCTGTTCGAGGCCGCCCTCGGTGAGATCGCGGAAGCCGAGCAGGGTGCGGGCCGTTTCGCTGGCGCCGACGAACAGGCCGTCGGGTGCGAACGCCGCCATCGGCGTCTTGGCGCCGTCGACCAGACGAAGCAGCCGCTCGACCAGCGGCATGGTGCGCAAGCCGGGGTCCATCGCGGTGACCAGCACGGCGCGGCCGCCATCGGCGAAGTCGAGCCGGGCGCAGGCGCAGGTCATCAGAGTGCCCAACCGCGCGCCGAAGCCGCGCAGCCGTTCGAGCCGGATCGCGCCGTTCGGAGGCAGCCGGCCGGCAAGCCGGATGATCTGGCGGCGGTGGCTGTCGGCGGGCCCGAAGGTCTTGTCTGCGAGCGCCGTGGCATGGGCCGCGCCGAACAGTCTTGCCCCGACCGGATTGGCCCAGAGCACGCGCGTGCCGTCGATCGACCAGAGCCAGACGGGCAGCGGCGAGGTCGCGTGCACGGCCAGCCGGGGATCGCCCACGCCTCGCAACTGGAAATCCGAACTCGTCATCCGACCGGCTTCGCGTCCCGCTTGTGCGCATCAGGCTGCCGGGAATGACAGCCTTAAGAAAGGGTTAGTATCGCCCGCAGGGCCGGGCAGGTCCACGGCCGAAGCCTAGCCGCCAAGGCCTAAAGCCGCGATAACCTTAATGTCCCTGACCCCGCAAGCCGTAGCCCGTTCGCATCCCCATCCTTCGAGATCTCCGCGTCCCCAGATACCCATGCCGCCCAGCCTCATCCTGAGGAGACCGCGCAGCGGTCGTCTCGAAGGACGAGGTGCGCGCTCAGGCAGCACCTGATTACCTCAACCACCGGTTCCCCAGCCCAGGAACCTCATCCTCCCCGCGATTAAATTTGCGCAATGCACCCCAAAACCCGTTGCGTTGCACAATGTTGACATCTTAGGCAGGCATGGTCCCCGCGCTGGGCGAGCCATCATTCGTTTTGTGTTTCCAGTCTTCGCACCCGTCACCCGGTTGGCCGGCGGGCGCGCCTGAAGGCTCACTCCGTTTTTTCATTAGTGTGAGGGACAAAGCATGACAGGTACGACTGATCCATTCTCCGCCTCCGTCATTCCGTTCGAGGTTCCGGAGCAGATGCGTGCGTTCGCCGAAAAGGGCGTGTCGCAGGCCCGCGAGAACTACGCCAAGTTCAAGGACGCTGCCGAGACCCACAACGGCACCGTCGAGGCCGTGTTCGCGTCCGCCCACAAGGGCGTGAGCGAATACACCGCCAAGCTGATGGAGTTCGCGAAGGCCAACACCAAGGCCCATCTCGACTTCACCCAGGAGCTGTTCAGCGTGAAGGCGCCGCAGGATGCGTTCGCGCTGTGGACCAACCATTCCAAGACGCAGCTCGAGACCTTCCAGGCCCAGGCCCGGGAGCTCGCCGAGATCACCCAGCGCGCGGCCACTGCCGCCGCCGAGCCGATCAAGGCTTCCGCCGCGAAGCTCTACCCCGCCGCTTGATCTGGCGCGGCCGTCTCAATTAAGAAACCCGGGCCTAGAGCCCGGGTTTTGCTTTGGAAATAACCTCGCTTGCGGGACGTTTTGAGGGTGTTGCGGCCTTGCCAAAAACGCCCGTTGCACCTAGTTTCCGCCCCGTCCAGCCCCCCTCGGTGACCGGCCCTATCAAGGGCGCCCCTCGGGGCGGCTCGCAAGGATGCAGTTGTAGCTCAGTTGGTTAGAGCGCCTGTCTGTGGAACAGGAGGTCGGTGGTTCGAGCCCACCCAACTGTACCAGCGATGAGAATTGCGCCGTCCCAGCATCCTGTTGATAGACTTGCCGGATCCTACGGTACGGATCGGTGCGAAACGCATCAAAATCGGCCTGCCCACCCCACTGAGCTAACTATACTTGCAATCTGAGTCGCGGGAGCGGGGATCAAATGACCCAACAGGCCGGATGCACTTCCCCTCACTGGGGGATTGCTCGAAATGATGGGGTTGGGTTTACGCGGTTCGCTGGGGCGGCTTCGTAAAAGTTGGAAAGACTACTGATCCGCGTCGTCGTCTATTGCGTGAGGCTCGCACATGGTGCCCGGGCGAATTAGACGAGCTTCTCGCGAAGCCCTTCTGGAACATCACGAAGCTGGAATATTCGCTACATGCTGCTCTTGCAGAGCACTGGGAACACGGAGAGACAAGCTGGCGACGCGTCAGAAGCGCCGGACGATTAATCGTTCTTGCTCGAAAGCAGCTCATGCGCTCGGGCAGGGGGATGAGGGACGACATCCCGAAGAGAGCGCCATAACGGTCTTCGCTGCGGAATTGCGATCGATGTTTAGAAAATTGTCGAAAGCAGAACGGATCGATTTAGCCAAATCAAAGATCGCGAGAGTTCTGGATCATTTCCTCTATGTTCTTGAGCTGCACTCAAACAACTCGTTTGTGGTCTACTCCAACACGCTTACGTCACAAATTCCGCAGTCATATGCCGCGAATGCTTTTGAAGTCTTCCAACGTAGTATGCATCAGATCGAGATCGTGCGGCTCTGCGCGCTTTGGGACTCGGCAGATTCCGACAAAGAAAACATTCCGACCGTCATCGAACTGATCGATGATGAGGAAATCTTAGATCTCCTAGCGCATGAAACACGGAAGTATTGGGGCGATAGCTCAAGCCGCATCCTGAATACATCCGACGACCCTGAGATTGCTGCAATGGTTCAAGAAGCCGTCAATAGGTCCAATCGAGAGTTCGGTAATGAGCAGGCCGCGAAAGCGAAGATCGAGTTGCAAGGATCGATATCGCACGCGCGCGAAATAATTAACTCGGCTAGGTTGGCATCGATAATGAATATCCGTGATAAGCATCTTGCGCATTCTCTCTCGACAACCCGCCGGGAGAAGCGTGGCCCGGTACAGCCCATGAGGTATGGGGACGAAACGCAAATTTTAGAGGCTTCGATTCCAATTGTCGAACGGCTTTACTGCTGGGTTGCCGGGAAGAGCTTTTCGATTGCGGATTCACAGAAAATAAACCGCGACAACGCCACCGCACTTTGGACTGGGTGCAAGTTCATCGTCGCGCGATGATCCTCAGGATCCCGTGCGCGAGTTCTTTTATCTTTCTGATGGCGCACGTCCGTCCGGCTTGGGTATGTGAGATAAATTTAGGTGTGCACCAAACTCCCGATCCTGACGGGTGCACACAGGTTTACGACGGGAGTTCGCCCTTAGCGTGGGTTCCGATCCACACCATTTGCTCTGCCGAGGGTCGTTGGCGTCCCGGTTTCTCGAAAAGAACGCCTGGCGCCTTTTCGCGCAAATCCGTGAGGGCGGCGAGTCGATGATGGCCATCGACGAAATGAAGTGTGTTACCATCACGCATCGCCAGTGCCGGGTTGGCGAATGCTCCTTTTTCGAGAATGTGCTGGAACGGTCGACGGTACTGTCCCTTTTCAACATCGCTCGCGGTGTTGGCATATATTGGATCAGAAACGGCTGCTATCCGTTGTTGCGTGACATCGGTTAGTAGCGTGCGGTCGCAATCGACTTTCTCTTGTTTCCATTCTACCTCGGCCCACCATGAGAGCGGGCGATTGCCGAGGATCCCGCCCCAGCGATCTGTGCCGAAGGGCTCCGCCGGCGGCCACCCAATGTCGTTCGCGAAATAGAGAAGCCACTCCTCGATAACCATATCGGGCCACTTTGGCAGCTTTTCCTTGATCTGCTCAACGGTTACCATCGCCCCAGTCCTATTCCATGTCGAGACCTCATCGCGCTTCAGGAGATCATCGCCTTGATCTGCGCAGTGTCCGCGAACTCAATCAATTCAACGATCTTGCCGCCCTGAAATCTGAACAGGTCCAGGATCTCGGTGCTGGAAGCCCGCCCGGTCGGACGGTATCGAACGTCGACGCGGGAATGGACAGCAACGCGATCTCCGTCCACCAACTCGGCCAGGATCTCGCGACCTTCAAAGCCGAATTCATCGATCAATTTACTGAAGGCGCCACGCAGGGTCTCATGTCCCTGCATACTCCCTGTCAGTTCGAGCGCGCTCTTGTCGCCCATCAGGGTGAACAGACCCTCGGGATGAAAGGCTGTCACCAAGCCCTCGGCGTCACTGCCGTCGCGCGCCGCGTAAGCGCTTCTGATCAATGCCAGCATCTCTTCACGCTGTCCCATGTCACCCTCCCTGCAGGACGTATCAAGGCAGCCTAGCGACCTTTGCGTGTAAACGCAAAATCATCGAATTGAGGGGGGCGAGGGCTCAGCACGCCACGAAGCAGGGTCGTTCGCTTTCGTTCCCGAGTTCAGGAGAAAACGGTGTCAGGCTACGCCCGAACCTTTTCACGACCTTGGTGTTTGTGTTGCGGCAGGACGGACAACGCTGAGGAGCTGAGACATGAACGGAATTATCTATCTGGTCGGACTCGTCGTCGTGATTGGTGTGGTGCTCTCGTTCCTGGGCCTGCGCTGATTGGCTATTTGGGCGTTGGTGCGGCGCACTCTCCAGCATTGCGGTGACAGTGCACAAAGCTCTCGACGCGGGGAGTGTCCGCAACGCCGCTCAAAGCCAGTATTGTGCGCGGTCACCGTAGCTCCTCGGTCGGCAATGCGCTATCGGTAGCGAACCAAAGACGTTTACCGACAAGCAAGCCGGGCAAAAAAGATCGTGAGTTTCTTCGAGCGTCTCAAGACAGCAGCCTCCGTCGAATGGCGGGCTTACACCGAGCATCCCTTCACGAACGGATTGGCGGACGGTTCGCTCCCCAAAGCGGCGTTTCGTCACTACCTTGTTCAGGACTATTTGTTCCTCATCGAGTTTGCTCGCGCCTACGCGCTCGCGGTCTACAAGTCGCCTCGACTTGCCGACATGCGTGAAGCTGCGGCCGGCCTTTCGGCCATCCTTGACGTCGAGATGAACCTGCATGTGAAGCTCTGTGCCGATTGGGGTCTGTCCCCGACCGACCTTGAACAGGCTCCTCCGGCGGCCGAGATGCTGGCCTATACACGCTACGTGCTCGACGCGGGAATGCGCGGCGATCTGCTGGCTCTCAAGGTGGCGCTTGCCCCCTGCGTGATCGGGTACGCGGAGATCGCAACGCGGCTCGCCTCGCTCCCCCTCGCGGCCGCTGCGACGAACGCCTACCGCGTCTGGATCGCCGAGTATGCCGGCGCGCCGTACCAGGAGGTCGCCGCCAAAGCGCGGGAGCACATGGAGCATCTCGCCGATCTCTACGCCACGCCGGCACGCGAGACAGAGCTGATTGCGATCTTCAAGGAAGCCACCCGACTCGAGGCAGACTTCTGGGAGATGGCCTGGCGCGAGGGCCAGCGTGTTCAATAATTCTTTCGGCCGGCCAGCAGCGTGCCCGGAGCCACCGCAACTGACACCGGGTTCACCCGCCGCTGATACTGCACCGCGAAGATGTACGTATTCGCGCAGGTCGGCACCTGCAGTGGCTCGAGCGCGCATCCCGCCAGGATGCTCGGCTTCTCGCCCCCTTGAAGCACGAAGCCACAGCTTCGTCGGGAAATCAGTCTGCCAGCTACCCGCCCCATCACGGCGTCGGGGCGACCACATCCTTGAAGTCAGACAAAGCGCGAATGGCTGCCGTTCTGTTCAACACAAATCGCTTCACTTCCTCTTGCTGGCTCGAACTCAAATCCGTCCAGTGATGTTTTTCAGTTGGGAAGCTGATCAGAAGGCCTTCGCTGCGGTGCTGTGCGACTTGGACAGGAACGACGTCATCAGGTGTGTCGACGAGATACTGGTCTGACGGATGATTTTCGGCTTTGAGTGTTCCGGATTGCACCTGATTGGATACCTCGGGAATACCCAACGAGAAACCGAGCGCCTTCAGATCGAAGACCAATGAGCCGGGATGAGTATCGACGCTGACGAACTGGAGAAAGCTCGTCTGCGACTTGGTCACGCCGGTTTTAAGATGACCGTGAACGACCCGCACGAGCTGGCCTTCCGATCCGTTGATCCAGTCGTCGAAGTCCATGAGCGGCGTCGTGAACACGACCGGCTTGCCCACTTGCGCATCCCGCAATTGTTTGGGATCGAACTTGTCGAAGCTCACGGGCGACACCTTGGGCACCTTCTTGAACATGCCGGCACCGATGGTCAGATCACCGCCGATAATCGGCCCAAAAAGCGAAAGTTCGCGCCCTGTACTCAAGTTCTTGATCTTCACGCGGAGCAAGCTCGATTTGACGCCGATACCCGAGGCGCCAAAGAGCGCTGCGATTTTCATCTCCCAGAAGGTGCTCGGCGCATAAACAAGCCGAGGCGGACGGTGCACCTTCTTGTAACCGCCCGTACCTGTCCAAACCAGGTCGACCATGAGGACGACACTGCGATCGATGGCGGCGTTATCTTCGCCGGCCGTCGGAAACGGTTCCGTGCTCCCGACTGCCTTTTGGCCAAGCGCGACGGGCAATCCCGGCAGCTGCATTTTGACGATGGGATCGACCTGGTCGAAGATCGTTTTCGCCCTGAATTCCGACAGGCGCTGATTCAATGCGGACGCCGCCGCCTTCGTGCGGGCACCTCTCCAGCGTCGGCTGGCGTGACCAACGCATGTGATGCGGACCGAAACCGTCCCATCTTTGGGAATGCCCATGGAACTGCTCCTATATTGCAGATCTCTTTTTGGTCAGCTGAGCGTTTCGACCGGTTCAATGCGCCGAAATGGATTTATCACGCGTGTGCTGTCAGGGGTTCCACGCAGATCACACAGCTTTGGACAGCGACGACAAGGTGTCGCCACGAACGCTGATGTGCGGATTGCGTTCGGTGCCAAACAGCTGGACGACATCAAAGAAGTTTTTGCTCCAAAGCGAGTTATCGCGCACAGCCTGCCTCACCTCGCCACCACCCACACCACCACCGGCAACGTCACCGCCGCCAGCAGCGTGCCCAGCGCCACCGCGCCCGACACCGGGTTCACCAGCCGCTGATATTGTACCGCGAAGATGTACGCATTCGCGCCGGTCGGCATGGCCGCGAACAGCACGACCACGCCGGCTGCGAGCGGCGGCAGGTCGAGCAGTTTTGCGAGCACGAAGGCGGCCGCCGGCATCGCCAGCAGCTTGAGCGCGCTCATCACGACCACGCTCAACATCTCGCCCTTGACCTCGAACCTGAACAGATTGATGCCGAGCGCGATCAGCGCCGCCGGTGATCCCGCCTGCGCCAATAGCTCGACGGTCCGGTCGACGACGGGATGAAGGCCGAGGCCGGTGAGGCGCCAGACGAGGCCGAAGCCGATCGCGAGCATGATCGGGTTACGGGAAAGATCCAGCAGCACCGGCACGATCAGCGACGCGGCCGAGGCGGTCTGCTTGCGGTCGACCAGCTCCATCTGCAGCGTGCCGCAGAGCCAGAGCAGCGGCGTGTTCACCGACAGGATCAGCGCCATCGGGCCTGCCGCCTCATTGCCGAGCGCCGAGAGCGTGAGGGGAATGCCGAGCATCACGATGTTGCCGTAGACCGAGCCGATCGCGAACACGACGCCGTCCTCGCGATCCTCGCGCCGTTGCCGCAGCAGCGCCGAGAGGATGAGCGCCGCGATCCAGGTCAGCGCGAGCGCGCCATAATAGGCGCCCCACATCCGCCAGGGGCTGACGCCGGAAAATTCCGAGACGACGATGGTGCGGAACAGCAGCGCGGGAATCGCGATGCTGAAGGCGAATTCGGAGATGCCCTTGTGCGCGGTCTCCGAGACGAAGCGAAACAGCACCGCGGCATAGCCGGCCGCGATCAGCGCAAACACCGGCGCGACGATCAGCACCGTGGTCATGCGCCGCTACGACCCCATCTCGATGATCCTGCGCGCCATCCGCACATTGGCATAGTCGATCATCTTGCCGTCGAGCGTCACCGCGCCCTGGCCCTGCGCCTCGGCGTGCTCCATGGCCGCGACCACCCGCCGCGCGTGCGCGAGCTCGGTGTCGGACGGGACGAACGCCCGCAGCGTCGGCTCGATCTGGTCGGGATGGATCACCTGCTTGCCGTCGAAACCCATCGCAGCCGCCTTGAGCGCGCTGCTTTCAGTCAGTTTGCCGTCCCGGAACGCGCCGCACGGACCGTCGATCGCGCGTAGCCCGAACGCGCGCGCGGCCACCAGCAGGCGCATCATCGGATAGGCGAACAGATCGAGCGGCGCCGAGGCATAGCCGCTCTGGGCGGAGCCCACGTGGCGGTAGCCGTCCGGCGACGCGCCGATTTCCGAGGAGCGGGCGCCGATCGACGCCGCGAAATCGCCGACACCGAGATGAAGGGCCGCGACGCTGTCGTGCGCGGCGGCGAGCGCGTCGACATTGACGAGACCCAGCGCGGTCTCGATCAGCAGTTCGAGCGCAACAGGCGAGGGGCGATCGGGCGCGGCCGCACGCAGCTGATCGGCAATGGCGGCGATGTCGCTCGCCCGCTCCGCCTTCGGCACGATCACCGAATCCAATCTGGGAAGCGCAGCGAGCGTGCCGATTTCCTGCGCGATGAAGGGGCTGTCGACGGCGTTGAGCCTGACCGCGACGACCTTGTTGCCCCAATCCAGAGAAGATAAAGCCCCCGCAGCTTCCTCCAGCGCCGCGCCCTTCTCGGACGGCGGCACGGCGTCCTCGAGGTCCATGAACACCGCATCCGCGGCCGAGGTAGCCGCCTTGGCGACGAGACGGGAGCGATGCGCGGGAACGGCCAGATAGACCCGCGTCGGCCGCTGAGGGGCCATCGTCATGTCTCCTTTGCGAGACCGAGTTCGCTGAGGATGGATTGGTTGTGTTGCCCGACGTCAGGCACGGGATCCATCCGGGGCGACAGGCCGGGAATGGTGAGAGCCGGCAGGAAGCTCATCACCGGGCCGCAACGAGATCCCACCGTTTGCACCCGGGAGCGGGCGCGGAGCTGCTCGTGCTCCAGGAACGCCTCGACCGAATTCAGATGCGCGTTGGCGATCGAGGCCTCGTCGAGCAGCCGCAGCACCTCGTCACTGGTCATCGCTGCAAAACGCTGCTCGATATGGACCTGCAGATCGTCCCTGTTCTGCATGCGCAGCGGATTGCTGCGGAAGCGGGGGTGGTCGGCAAGGGCCGCCTCGCCAAGCACGACGGCGCACAGCGATCGCCATTCCCGGTCGTTCTGGATGCCGAAGAAAATCGTGTTGCCGTCTCCGACGCGGAACGGGCCATACGGCGCTATCGTTGCGTGCCTTGCCCCGGTTCGCGGCAGTGGCCGGCCCGTACTCTGCGTGTAGAAGGCGGGATAGCTCATCCAGTCCGTGATGGAATCGAACAGCGAGGCCTGGAAGGCGGTGCCCTTGCCGGTGCGCTCGCGGCGATATAGCGCCATCAGCACGCCGTTGAGGATGTACATGCCGGTGGCGATATCGACCACCGACAGCCCAACCTTGGCGGGCTCCGCCTCGGTGCCGTTGATGGCGAGAACGCCGGCCTCGCACTGCACGAGGAGATCGTAGGCCTTCTTGTTGCTGTAGGGACCGCCCGCGCCATAGCCCGACACGTCGCAGGCGATGATCCGGGGAAACTTCCGCAGCAGCGAAGCGGCATCGAGGCCCAGCCGCTCCGCCGCACCGGGCGCCAGGTTCTGGATGAAGACGTCGGCCTGCGGCAGCAGGGCCTCGAGCACCTTCTGGCCATCAGGGCTCTGTATGTCCCCCCACAAAATGAGGCGACTCACCCTCGATGTTGCGACGAGGGTTGCCCGGATGGACCGGGTAGAGCCTCAAACAAGGAGGGCGAGTCGTGGGTCATCATACCGAGGTCTTTGTCGGAATCGATACGTCAAAATCGCGCAATGCTATA